>WYBG01000200.1 GCA_011526015.1 Deltaproteobacteria bacterium
TCCACTTTATCCGGCGCAGATGCGAGATTGGGGTAGGGCTTAATTCCCAGGACGCTGGATCTGCCGGGGTTAATCGGGAAAACCGCGCCGCCAAAGGGATTGCTGATCAAATTCCACAACAGCGCGCGCCCAAAGCTGCCCGCTTCTTCCGAAGCGCCGAGCAGCGCCACGGTTTTGGGGCTGAACACCGGCAGCAACGATTGGCGGTCGTAGCCCCGGTAAGCGGGAGCAGCGGCGTCAGTTGGTTGATTAGGGGCGCTCATGAAGGTTTTTGCCCGTGGTTTATATCAAAAGTGTAACCAAATCGTTGGCGTGCCGGATAAACGGGAATTAATCCGTTCGACAAACCGTTCGCCCCTTTATCCATTCACCCTGCACTATCTATAGCCTGACGCTCGAGAATTGTCAATACTGTGAACCGTAGAGCGGGAGAAGCGGAGAATGGGAGATGCAAGTCTCCGCTTCTCCCGCTCTCCCATTCTCCGCTTCACATTTTCAAATTCTCACGTGTCCGGTGATAGTACACCATTCACCCCTACCCCACCGTTACCGGAGCAGGATCATTTTCTTATGTAAAATGCGGTTTCCCGTTTTCAACTGATAAATGTACACACCGGAAGCAACCGGTTGCCCCCCGTTATCCCGCCCGTCCCAGGCGTAAAGGTGATTTCCCGCCGGCAGCGCTTCATCGGCCAGCGTCGCCACTTCTTCACCTAAAATATTGTAGATGGCCAGCCGGGCCTTGCCCGCTTTGGGCAGGGAGAAGGCGATGGCAGTCCGGGGATTGAAGGGGTTGGGATAGTTCTGCAGCAATTCCAACTGCGCGGGAACGGCGGCGAAGGGATCGAGGCCGACCGGCCCGGCAGTGTTGCTGCGCACGCAATTCATCACTTCTTTGGTCGCATCGTTTTGGATAAACGCGGCAGTGAAGATCATGCTATCCACCCACACCGGGTCAATCGCGTAGGTAAATTCAAACGAATGAATCCCGATAGTAGTGGGAAGCTCCGTTCCCTGGGAATTGGGATAGGCGCGGCGGAAGACGTCATAAAAATCCTTCTCCCCGTTGGTTCCCGGCGGCGAGGGATAGTGAATTTCCTTCTCGACCGCGTGCACCCGCAGGTAGTAATCGCCGGACGTCAGGGGCGCCAGGATATTCACCGTAATCTCGGCGCGGATCGAATCGCCGGTAATTCGATGATTGAAGGCGCTCATTTCCATGGGCGCTCCCATATTCATTCTTTCGGTGTAAGAATTCTGCAGGCTGCCGGGGGTGGTATAGGGATAAACCGGGTTTTCCACCCCGTCCATGATCAAGGTAGGAACCGCATTCACGTCATAATAGAACCGGCGGTCGTAGCTCTGGGTGGGATTGTGCAAATACATGGGATCGTTGCCCGGCGCGGGCCAGCCCACGTGGTATTTGATCGCCACGACCTGGTCGCGGTGGTCGGTCACAAACGCGTCGATAGTGGGATTATTGGCGGCGCAGGGGCCGCAGGTGGAGCTGGTCCACTCCTCAAACAACACCTTTCGGGGGGTTCCCGGGAAAATCGCCGAGTATTGCGCCAGGCTGTCGTTGGCGGGATTTTCATCGCCGGATAGAGTTGTGGCTACCAGCAGATTGATCGGCGCGCCGGGGGTGACAGTGAGGTTCGCGAATGTTACCGTGGCTACCGCGCCGGAAGCCAGCGCGGGGATGGATTGGGTGTTTTGATACCCCCCGGGAGCGACTTCCAGGACTATATCGAAGGGGGTAAGAATATCATTCAACCCCAGGTTAACAACGCTTACTTCCGGAGCGACGGTGTAGCTGCCCGTGCCGCTGGCATAGCTGGTGTCCGGGAGAATGTTATTGATCGACACCGGCATTACATCGCTATTGAACTGCGTTCCAACCATTACATTGTCGATATACAAATTGTTGCCATAGCCGTTATAGGTGACAAACGCAAGCGTCGCTTCGGAATAAGCGGCCAGGGAAGAGTCGAACGTCATCCAATCGGTTGGGGCGGCGGGCACGAACGGGGTGGTAGAAGGCGGGAGGGTCGCCAGGGTAACGCCGCCTCTTTGGAAGAGCGTGGCCGGCCAGGTTTGCCCGCCGTCGATGGAGAGGAGAACCTTCAGGCAATCCACGTAAGCGGTGGTGTATTGCCGGTAGGCCCAGTCGAACTTCAGGGTATCGGTAGGAACCAGATCGGTAAAGGTTTTGGTGAACAGGGTATCGCGCTGGCCGGTATTGCTATAGCTGTAAAAATCCATACGGACGCTCCTGTCGCCTCCAAAACCAGGGCCGTTTGCCCCGGTAAAATGGTCGAAGGTGATGCTGCCGGCATTGGGATTGATTACCGACCAGCCCGGGGGAGGAAATACACCCTCAAATAGTTCGACTGTGGAGCCGCTTTCTATGCCGGTTACGGGGCCTCGAAGGATTTGCGCCGGCGCAGGGGACAGGCTTTCAAGGCTTTTTTCGGCGGGGGCCTTGCAAACCCGATCCTCCTTTGCATTCACCCCCAAACTTGACAATAAAACGATAAAAAAGAATAACGCACAGAGATTGCGGCCGTTCATACTCTGGCCTCCTTAATTTTAGGATGGAAGGCGATGTCGATTGGAGTATTTCTTCATGCAATATCGCTCCTTCAAAAGAAATTTCACAAAAAATTACATAGCCCCGGAACGCGATTCAAGGGAAATAATAAACAGCGGGCGCACAATAAAAAAGCCATTCTCTTTTGAGAATGGCTTTCAAGCGGAGAGCCACCGGCCAGACTTGAACTGGCGACCGACTGATTACGAATCAGTTGCTCTACCAACTGAGCTACGGTGGCAATTACTGGCCGCTGTTCAAAGCGACCTTTCCATTTTCGGCGGCGCTAATATACATCTTTAGCTGCCCGAAAGTCAAACTTAGAATTTCCATTTTGCGCAGCCCGGTATGGCAGGCGAAAAAGAGGATTCTGCGGAAATACCCCGGGGCGGCTTCCAAAAGCTGGTGGTATTCTTCCCGGGTGAGCACCCGGTCTTCCGCGGGCGGTTCCTTCAGCCGCTTGATGCCCTGGAGCGGGTTCCGGGAGATGAGATAGCGATCGTCTTGAATGGCCAGGTTCAACATCCGCAGCAGGCAGGAATGGGCGCGGTTGATGCTGGCGTGGCTGACCTGGCCCAGGCGCATCCCCCGGTAGGCCAGGAAATCCTGGGTGGTGATTTCGCTGAGACGTTTCTCCCCGAAATATTCGGCCAGGCTTTTCACTAACATCACCGTCAATTTGTAGCTTTTCTGCCAGGTGACGGTTTTCAGGTATTCCGCGGCATACTCTTTGAAGCGGGGATTTTCCTTCTGGGTAAGAATTTCATACTTCCCGGCGAGCAACTCCTGGAGGATTTTGCTCTCCACCCGCCGGGCTTCGGTCATGGTAGTGGGCACGGTTCGGGAGACCCGGATTCTCCCCACCTGAACCCGTACATCAAAGACGGTTTTGCCGTCTTTTCTCTTCCGGGGTTTCACAGACATGGCACAGAGACCTCCCTTCTCTGAATGAAATGGCCATTCGCATCCCTCATCCAATCCCAACGGTTTGCTTCGCTGCGTTCAGCGTTTCAGCGCGAGGGGTTCATTCAGCCGGGCAGTGACTTTTTTAGTGGCGCGGGAATTTTTCGACTGTTCCACCAGCGCGTCCAGGTCGAAGACATCGAACAGCCGTTTGCTGGTATCGGGCAGGCGGGTTCGCGACAGCCTGCCGTCGTGCACCAGGTATTCCAGCTGCCGTACCGAAATACCCAAGTAGGCCGCCGCCTCTTTCTGGTTCAACAATCTTTTGGTGATGACCCGGTTGATTTCCATAGTGAACTCCCTGGGAATACTTCCCGGTTAGTGGGTGATTGATTTAGCATAAAATGATGTTTGCTGCTCATTCCCAACTCCTTTTGATTGAATTCCCTTGCCGTTTTACAATTAAGTATGCCAATTAAGAGTTGACGCTGAAAGACGCTGAATCTAATGATTTTCGCTGAAAACGAATCCATTTTTGACCATTTTTGCATAGATTTGTCATAAAAATCAGCGTATATCTGCGTCAAAAATCCA
>WYBG01000201.1 GCA_011526015.1 Deltaproteobacteria bacterium
AAGAAGACCTGGTATATGGCCTGGTTAAAAGCTCGGACATAAAAAAATGGGTGATTTTCAGGGCCAATAAATTTGTCATCATCCCGCAAACCCGAATTGGTGAAGATACTGCTTATATCAGGACCAAATACCCAAGATTACATGCGTATTTGAAAAGATATCAACACCTGCTGCAGCGCAGAAAATCCTCGATATATAAAAATGCTCCCCCATTTTCGATTTTCGGGATCGGGGATTATTCCTTCAAATCCTATAAGATTGCCGTATCCGGTTTATATAAAGAACCGCGGTTTGCGTTACTTCTTCCCGAAGATAAAAAACCGATTATGGTTGATGATACGTGCTATTTGTTAAGTTTTGAAGAGCTTGCGGAGGCGGTTTTTGTATGGGCGCTGCTAAACCATCGCCATACCCGGGAATTACTTTCTTCCATTACTTTTTTAGACTCAAAACGCCCCTTTACCAAAGATGTTTTGATGCGCCTGGCGTTACATCGCCTGGCAAACGATTTAAGTTTCGAGGAAATTGCCAATGGCGTAATGGCCCTTTCCGATCATTTGGGCGATAAAATCGATGAAGATAAATGGAATGCTTTTTTGCTCTCGCTGGCGGCTGCTACAAAAAGCGAGTTGCAAATGGAACTTTTCTGATCCTCCTCGATCCAGAAAGGAAGTATGTAAAGAATGCCAATTATTTCCATGTTTTTTGGAATTATCATCAGAATGTTTTATCAAGAGCACGGTTCGCCGCATTTTCATGCGGAATATCAGGGCCAGCGGGGTGTTTTCGATTTTGATGGGAATATGATAAAAGGAAATATGCGGTCAAAAAATGCCAGAAGATTGATAAGAGAATGGGCCAGATTGCATCGTTCCCAGTTAGAGCAAAACTGGGAAAATGCTCGCAAGGGGGAAAACCTGTTTAGAATCGAACCTTTAGATTAGGAGTCGATCATGAAGAATGACTATATGCCTGTGGTGATTAGAGCAAATTATAAAGGCGGGTACCGGATCGAAGTTGAATTTGATAACGGAATCAGGAAGGTTATCGATTTTGAAAAATGGTTAAAGGGAGCGATTTTCGAACCTCTAAAGAACCCGGATTATTTTAAAAATTTTTTTATTGATGGATGGACTATTGCCTGGCCGAACGGCGCTGATATTGCGCCTGAAACTCTATATGAAGCAGAAGATATTTCTACAATCAAAGCGCAAAAGCAGCATCCAATCAAAATGAGTTAAATGCAAGAAATTTATACCGAAGCTGTCAAGCTGATCTCGCAAAACCACCCCTTCGCGCTCGCCACGGTGGTGCGCTGCAAAGGCTCCACCCCCCAAAAGCCGGGCGCTAAAATGCTCATTCGCGCCGATGGCAGCTGCATCGGAACGCTGGGCGGCGGCTGCGTGGAAGGGGATATCTGGGCGATTGCCATGGAGATGCTGCGCAAGAAGGAACCGCCCCAATTCCGCCGGTACACTCTGAATGAAGAACTGGCTGCGGAAGACGGGCTGGTATGCGGCGGCACCATGTATTTCTGGATCGAGCCGGTGTATGCCGGCGATGCGATTCTATCTTTTATTATTCCGATTCATGAGGCAATCGCGGGCGGGAAACCCCTCGCCCTGGCTACCGTGGTCAAAGCCGGTACGGGCGGCGAACCCCCGGCGGGCAGCAAACTGTTAGTATATGAAGACGGGGAAACCTTTGCTTCCTTGGGAAACCGGGAAATCGAGGCGGAAGTGCTCAAAACCGGGCGGCGCCTGGCAGCGTTGGGAGAGAATGAGTATTTGCAAATCGCCGGTGCAGAAATTTTTGTGGAAGGATTTACTACCCCGCCCACCCTGATCATCATGGGCGGTGGGCACGTGGGCAAGGCGGTTTCCTCGCTGGCGGCGACCCTGGGGTATCGGATTATCATTATCGACGACCGGGAGGACTTTGCCAACCCCGTCCGCTTTCCGGAAGCGTTCCGAACCATCGCAGCGGACTACGAGGAGGGATTGGGGCAGGTATCCGTAAATCTCAATACCTTTATCGTAATCGCCACCCGGGGGCACCGCCACGACGACGTCGCCCTGCAAGCGGCGTTGCGCACCCCGGCGCGCTACCTCGGCCTGCTGGGCAGCAAGCGGAAAAGCCTGCTGATTTATAAAAATCTGTATGAAAAGGGAATTCCTCTGCATCGAATCCAGGAAATTCACGCCCCGGTGGGCCTGGATATCGGGGCGCTAACCCCGGAGGAGATCGCGGTGAGCATCATGGGAGAGATCATCGCCCTCCGGCGGGGAGGGGAAGGCGGGTTTATGAAAATGGATTCGAATGCCCTTCAAAACCTGGTCTCCTAAAACAACTTGAAATGATGAGTTTATCGAACGAAGGTTGCCATGAATCTCCTGATCCATAACGCCGAGATTTTCACCAACGATGAAAAAAATACCCTCCTGGCCGGCCAGGCGGTGATGATCGAAGATTCCCGCATTGTCGAGGTCGGCGATGCATCCGCAATGCGAAAAAAACACCCCGAAGCCGAAGTCCTCGACGGTCGCGGGCGGCTGCTGATGCCCGGCCTCATCAACGCGCACATGCACTTCTACGGAACCTACGCGCGCGGCCTGGCGCTGAAAGGAACGCCGAAAAATTTCCATGAAATCCTGCAAATGCTCTGGTGGAAGTTAGATTCCGCGCTGGATGGGGAGGCGGTCTATTACAGCGCCCTGGTGCCGGCGATCACCGCCATTAAAAAAGGCGTAACCGCGGTGATCGACCACCACGCCAGCCCGAGCGCGGTGGAGGGCAGCCTCGACCGCATCGAAGATGCGCTGGCGCTGGCGGGTCTGCGGGGAATCCTCTGTTACGAGGTTTCCAACCGCGACGGCAAAGAAATTTCCCGAAAAGGATTGCAGGAGAATGAGCGCTACATTCGCAAATGCCGGTCAGAAAAGCAGAAAAATCCCGACCATCTTTTCGACGCCATGGTGGGATTGCACGCCTCCTTCACCCTTGATAATGACAGCTTAGAATACGCTGCGGAATTAAGCCGCACGCTGCAGCGCGGCTGCCACATCCACCTGCTGGAAGATGCGGTGGATGAGCAGCTGACGCGGGAAAAATATCACGCCGACCTCATCGACCGCCTGTGCGAATACGCGATCCTGGGGCCCCGGGGCATCGCCGCGCACGGAATTCACCTCACCGAGACCGGTAAAGACATTCTCGCCCAAACCGGCGCGATGGTAGCACACAATCCCCAATCGAATATGAACAACGCGGTCGGGCGCACGGATATTTTCGGATTGCTGAAGCGCGGCGTGCTGGTGGGCATCGGCAGCGACGGAATGAGCGCAGACCTGCGCCCGGATGTCCGCACTGCCCACCTGCTCCATAAGCACGATTTGAAAAATTCCAACCTGGGCTGGCAGGAAATTCAGCAGATGGCGCTGAAAAACAACCCGGAAATTTATCACCGGATCAGCGGCCAGCCGGTGGGGAAAATTGCCCCGGGCTATTTGGCCGACCTGATTTTGATTGATTATGATCCGCCCACGCCCATGACCCCGGAAAATTTCTGGGGCCACTTTCTCTTTGGTATCGCCGACGCCGCGGTAAATACCACGATTGTCAACGGCAGGATCGTGATGCAAAACGGGGAGCTCCCCGGCATCGACGAGGCGAAGATTGCCGCGGAATCGCGCAAGGCGGCTAAGGCCGTATGGGAAAGGTTTTCCCACTGAATTTAACCCTTTCAAGCCTGTTCTATGAAAACCGTTGATAAAATCCACGACAGCTTTTTCAAGAAAGTGTTTTCCGACCTCTCCAACGTGAAGACCTTTCTGGAAGTTGCTATGCCGGAGGCGCTGCGCCGCGAGGTCGATTTTCAGGAAATGTCTCTCGATCCCGCGTCGTACGTTTCCGATGAATACAAAGAGTCATTCTCCGATATCGTCGTCAAAACCCGCACCACGGATGAAAAGGCCCCCGTAGATGTTTACCTGTTGTTTGAGCACAAATCCTATCCCGATCATAAGATATTCATTCAATTGTTGAAATACATGTATCTAATGTGGAAAAAGGACAGCGACGAAGCAAAGCCCTTGCGGGCCATTATTCCGCTGGTATTTTATCATGGCAAAAAAGCCTGGAAGATTCCCACCCGTTTCGAAAAGCAATTTGCAGTGAAGGGAGAATTGAAAAAATTCTTGCTCAAATTTCAATACCTGTTGTTTGATACCAGTCGTTGGGATTGGGAGGAAGAAAAGAATAAGCCTTTACGGGAGGACGTTTTTTTATTAACATCCCTGTTGTTGATGAAGAGCGCCTATCGGGAGGATATCGACGCCATCCGCAGGGTGCTCGAGTTCTGGTCGGAGAAGGGATTTATCAAAGAGCGCGAACAGGTTTTATTTTTTCTGATTTATATCACCCAGACGCAGGATATTTCCCAGGAGAACCTGGCAGCATTGTTAGAAACGAGCCAAATAAAAGGAGGTGAAGTGATGCCTACTTTAGCAGAAAGATGGGTAAAGGAAGGAATTCAGAAAGGGCGGCAGGAAGGGCGGCAGGAAGGTTATATTCTGGGCATCCAGGAAGTGCTGATTACGCTGCTATCCGCCAGGTTTAAATTGGAAGAAGAGGAGAGACAATTCATCCGGACGATCCAGGATAGCGAGAAGCTGAACGCCGCTTTAAAAGGGATTTTGACTGCCCGGAGCAAAGAAGAAGTATTGCAATTTCTTAGAACCCCATAACCGTCTCCTGCTATGGCAGAACTCTCCGGATTATCCCTCGGCGCGCATTTGCAAAGCATCCTGGCGGAATACCAATCCCGGCAGTCGATCTACGGGTATCCGCAGCGCAAATTTTATCTCGGCTTCCCGGGGTACGATTTTTCGGTGGATTTTCACGGCAAACCCGCCGCCACCCTCCTGGGGCCGGCCTCTGGCCCCCATACCCAGATGGCGCAGAACATCATCTTAGCCTTCTTAGGCGGGGGGCGGATCATGGAGCTGAAAACCGTGCAAATACTCGATCAACTGCAAATTCCCCGCCCTTGCATCGACGTGCGCAATATCGGTTTCAACGTGGAGTGGTCGCAGGAGCTGCGGTTAGAGGATTCCCTGCGGGAATACCTCACCGCCTGGGTGTTCTTGAAAATCATCGAAGAAATGGAAATTTTGGGCATC
>WYBG01000202.1 GCA_011526015.1 Deltaproteobacteria bacterium
ATCAATAAAAAGCACCGCTATGTCCTGTTGCAGCATATCTCACCGGAGCAGGATCATTTTCTTCCGGTAAACTTTCCCTTCCGCTTCCAGGGTGTAGATGTAAACCCCGGAACCGGCCGGATTTCCCCGGTCGTTTTTCCCGTCCCATATTACGCGGTTTTCCCCGGCCGACTGGTAACCGTTTACCAGGGAGCGCACCGTTCTGCCCAGGGGATCGATAATCTTCAGAGTTACGTTAGCCGCTTCCGGCAGGCGATAGCGGATGGTTGTTTCGGGATTGAAGGGATTGGGATAATTCTGGCTTAAAACGAATCCATCCGTTACCGGTTGATACCTGGGCGAAATTCCGACTACTTCATTATATAACTCCAGGATTTCATCCTCCGGCAAACTGCGGTTATAGATGCGTACGTCATCCAGGGCGCCGTGAAAGAATTCGTTCACGGTCAAATTCCCGTTATGGGCCTGGCCGGCGCCAATCCTGAACCCGAGGGTGTTTTTATCCAGGAGCATCGACCGGTCGGTGGAATCTTCCTTAACCCCATTGACATAAATAGCCCCTCTGCTGACAAGCGCATCATAATAAGCGGTGATGAAATACCATTCCCCGGTGTTTACCCGGGTGGTGCTGTACAGGTTGATGTGCACCCGGTCGCTATCCCCTTCGAACCTGGCGAAGACTCGGCCAAGAGAATCCACTCGTAAGCGAAAAGGATCGTAGGGAGGGGTTTGTCTATCGCCCGAAGTGGTTAAAATATAGTACTCGCCGGAATCCGGCAGCGAGTTTGCTTTTATCCACACGGCTGCCCCCAGGCTCGGGGGATAGAAGCTCGAATCATAAGGGACATCAATATAATCGTCCGTGCCATCAAAGCTATAGGCGTGGTTGGCATTCCCCAGCCGGTCGGTAGTCAATACAGCGCCGTGAACAATGCCGTGATGCCCGTTTCCGCTGGCATCCTCCGCATTCCCTTTGAAGGGGTAGTGCGCAATCAGCCCTGTCGATTGAGCAAAAAAAGCCCCGCCTAAAGCCAGTAAAATCGCCAATACCCGGATTCCGGTTTTCATAGTAACCTCCTTGCTATCTACGAAGATTGACCCCTTCCGAATATTATCTTCGGTAACTAACACCCAGACTTTACGCAGAGTCTTGTTCATGATCATTGTTACAGCCCGGTTCTGAATCGCCGCATCATTGCGAAGGTTCCGGCTCCAGGGTTTGAATGGCGCTGGCCAGGCGGTCCGCCTCTTCTGCGATGGTACGATGTTTATTGATCAGCGGGGCCAGGCGCTCCTCTTCGCTGTTGACGTAGTTGTAAAACTCTCCAAAGCTGCGGTCGATATCTTCATAGATGATCTTGAGCCGGGAGGACAATTTTTCCTGTAATTCCGCTTCAAACTGTTTTTTGCCTGCTTTGATGCCGGAGTGGAATTTTTTGATCACCGCGCTGCGCTTCACCAATAAAAAGGCCCCGGCAAAGAGGAAGCCCATCCCGGTCAAAATGCCCCCGGTAATGTCCAGCACCGCCACTTTGGTCAATCCCATAATCAGCGCCCCGATCACCGCCAGGCTGCCGCCCCCGATGATCGCGCCGGCGATGGCGTCCGGGTTGGCTTGCTCCACGGACTTCACGAAGGTGTCGTTGGCAATCAGCGCGGACACTTTCTTTTTCACGTCCTCCAGAACTTCCTGGCGCCGTTCGCCTAAGCGCAGGTAGAAATCCGCATTGGGGGGAGCGGCTACCTGGCTGCGCTCCATATCTTCCAGCAAGCTGTGCAACAGTTGCCGGATACCCTCCACAAAATGGCGCGCCCCGTCCTGGGAGATGTCCTCTAAACTGGAATTCAGGCGGGTTTCGAACCGCTGCTGCAGATCGTTGATCCAGGATTTGATCGAACGCTCCTTGTGGAACAGGGAACTGAAAGAGCGTCTGAAGATGGTGAGCACCGAGAGACCCTCTTCAAATTCGGTTTTGATGTCCTCCGCAATCCGGTCGTAGGCGGACACCAACCGCTGCACCAGGTTGGCGATTTCATAACGGGATTTTTCTTCCCCGGCGGAGAGGCGGTTTTTCAACTTCGCCATGATCTCTTTATCTTTTTCCAACTGCTTTTCCCGCTGCGCCAGGCTGGCCTTGATTTTTTCGAGAACCTGCTCCGTGCTGGTGAGGACGGAGCGCAGCTTCATACCATAATGCTTTCCCCCGGTAACGGAGCTGCGGATGAAGCTGCGGATTTCCCTAAAACCGCTGCGGGAATCGCCGCTTTTTTCCCACTGCACCGAGGTAACGAAAATCGGCGCGGAAGCGATATTCCGCTTGATCAAATATTGCCTGACGCTGTTCAAATTGACTTGCAATTCCTCCGCGGTCGCCAAATCCGCTTGCTGCAACACGAAAATTACTTTCCGCCGCCATTCCTCGTTTACATAGTCCAGCATGTCCCAGGCGGTTTTGGTATGGGGATTTTTGGCCGGGAATACGAAGATCACCAGGTCGCTGTTGGGGATAAAGCGCTGGGTGATTTCCTGGTGGTGTTCGATGACCGTGTTGGTTCCGGG
>WYBG01000203.1 GCA_011526015.1 Deltaproteobacteria bacterium
CCGGTATAAGGAACATTTTTTTCTACAAAACGGGTTTGTTCAACAAATTTTTCCATGTCTCTGTGTGCTCTGTGACCTTTGCATGGTGAGTTTATCGAACCATGTGGCAAAATGCCTGAATAGTTACAAAAGCTTTATGATTTACAGGATTTACCAGTCAGACAGGTTCTTAGCTTCGCAACCTTCGCGCGGCGGCGGCACCTTCGGTCTCGCGCTTGCGGCGGCGGATGAAGATCCAGGCGCCGGCGATGATCACCGGGATGGGCGGCAGCAATACCGCCAGGAGCTTGATGCCGCTCTGGATGGCGCGAATCTGGGTTTCCATGCGCTCTTTGCTGCCCGCGATCTTGGCCTCTTTTTCCGCTTCGATGGTGTTCTTGACCGCATCGAACTTGCGCTGCTCTACCTGGCGGATATTTTCCGCCATAATCTGCTTGGTCTGGGCATCCACGTCCTCGCGCTGCTGCACTTCCGCCACTCTTTCGTCCAGGCGGCGCTGCGCCTCGGCCAGGGCGGCCTGCGCTTCTGCTTCCGCTTTCTGTTCGTCCTCCGCCCGGCGTTGTTGATACTCCAGGCTTTGTTTCTCTACATATTCCAGGGTGCGGTGTTTCACCCTCCGGTTGCGCAGGGCGATGAAGGAGTCGTCTCCCACCAGTTCATCGATGCAATTGAGAAAAAAGTTGATGTTGTCAAAATTCAGGGTGCCGAATCCCTGCCTGCGAATCTCGAAAAACTGTTCGGAGATGAAATCAATATCCGCGATCATAATGACGTGGATATCTTTCTGCCCGGGGTTTTGCGCGGAAGCAGCGGTATCCGCCCCTGCAGCCGCGCTGCGAACCCGCGCCGCCAGGGTGTAATCCACGTCCGTGGGGAAATGCGGCAGGCCGCGCAGGTTCAACTGCGGACCGAAGAGGAAGTGGCGCTGCACCATGCGCCCGTAAGGCTGGGTTCCGGATACCATCCCGGACTTCACCAAAGGCTCGAATTCCACTTCCGCCCGGGAAGCCTTGTTGAGGAAGCCGGGGAACATCAGCACCAGTTCTTGCAAATTGGCGGAAGCGGGATTGGCTTTATTGAACGCTTCCGGGTTTTCGTTCCCGCGCCCCACGAAAACGATCTCCGGGGGCAGGTTGCCGAAATCCGGGTGGGGATTGTAAGCGTCCCACACCACCAGCCCGGTGTTCCAGTTGATCCCCAGCTCGACCATGAAACCGTTGATATTGCCTTTTTCCTTCGGCGGGGGGCCGCCCTGGCTCATAAAAGGATTGCGGTTGGCCCCGGCCCGTTCGGAAGGCGCGATGCCGACGTTCACGATGGGCAGCGGGTCGTCTAAGATCAGGGTGGGAACCCCGCTTTTGATATAGGCTAAGAGGTTGTCCATTTCCTCCTGCGAGAGCGTGGAGGGCATGGGCGCTAACAGCGCGTCCACCGCTTCGGTGACCGGGCTGGCAGGGGAGATTCGCACCACTTCATACTGTTTTTTCAACTCCTGCAGCACCTGCCATTCCGGGGTGCTGCTGCCGGCCTGGAAATCGAATCCCCCGAACAATTTCGCCTCCGTAACCACCACGCCCACTTTTTTGCGCTCGGTTTTAGCCGCCACCCGGATGCTGCGCACCAGCTCGTATTCCGTGGGCAGGCCGCGGTCGAAAAAGGGAATCACTTCCTCTTCCGCCCCGCTGGTGAAGGCCACTCCCATAAACACCTGCTGCACGCTGGACTGGGTGCTGCGGGGGTCCATCACCTCCCGGGGCATAATGCCGAACTTCTCCCGGGCGTCGCGCGCTTCCGGGGTGAACGGTTCGGTATCGTGAACCAGCACTTCCACTTTGCCGCCGGCGCTGGCGTCGATTTCTTTCAGGAAATTGAGCAGGTTTTCCCGGGTTTGCACGTACTGCTCCGGCACGTTTTTGCTGACGTAGGCCTGGATCAAGACCGGGCGATCCCCGGGAAGTTCATGCAAAATCTTTTTGGTTTCCGAAGAAAGGGAGTGCAATTGTTCCGCGGTAACGTCCAGGCGCAGGCTCAGCCGCCCCAGTATGGCGTTCAGGCTGATCACCGCAATTACCAGGGCGACGGTGCGCACGGCGTGGTGCCAGGACATTTTGTAACCGTCCGCTTCCCGGGGCCAGTGGCGGCGACTGATCAACAGAACGTTCAGGTAGATTATCACCGCAGTGAGGGATATAAAATACAGCAACCCGGAAAAACTGATTACCCCGCCGGCAAAATCGCCGAAGTGCCCGTGAACTCCCAGGGGTGCCAGGAGACTCCGCAACCCCTCTCCAAACAGCCCCCCGATGAGGTCGATGAATACAAAAAAGCCGCAGAATACCGCTCCCACGATAAATGCGATGGTCACGTTGGGGCTTAGCAGCGAGGCTAACATCCCCACGGAGACCAGCGCCGCCCCGATGAGCCAGTAACCTAAGTAGTTCCCGAACATCAACCCTAAGTCCGGGCTGCCCAGCCAGGCCAGGATCAAAACATAGACGAGCGACAGCGCCAGGGAAGCGCTGTACACCCCCATAATGGAGGCATATTTCCCTAACACCACTTCCAGGTCCGTGGCCGGGAGGGTTAGCAGCAGCTCGTCGGTGCCTTCCTTGCGCTCGTTCGCCCACACCCCCATGGTCAGGGCGGGAATGAAAAGCACTAACAGGACAGGGAATACCGCGTTCAACTGGTCTAAATTGGCCAGGTTGTTGGCAAAAAAACGATCCGGCCAGAACGCCGCGTAGGCGCTCAAAAAGATGAACAGGGTAATGAACACGTACCCGGTCGGGTTGGCGAAGTGCAGGCGCAGGTCGCGCTTGACAATCGCCTTTACCATTTGAAAGTTTATGTTCAGTTTCATTGCCTTGCTTCCTCCGTGTTACCCATTAACCATTCACAATTCTCTATTCACAATTCTCTATTCTCTATTCACTGCCCCTTCTCCATCAAACCTTCCCCGCGTCCACCGGATGCCCCTCCCCGGTAAGCCGGTAAAAGGGTTTCTCCAGCGAACCATTTTCTTTCAATTCCCCGGGAGCGCCGTTGAAGACCAGCCGCCCGTTGTGAATGAAGATCACGTGATCGGCCACCGCCTCCACCTCCTGCAAGATATGGGTGGAGAGCAGAATGGTCTTTTTGTGGGCAATTTTTCGAATATTGGTGCGGAATTCCCGGATCTGGTTGGGGTCCAACCCCGCGGTGGGTTCATCCATGATCAACAC
>WYBG01000204.1 GCA_011526015.1 Deltaproteobacteria bacterium
GGCATGAAATAGACTTCCGGCGCTTTGTAGCTGGCCAGGGCGTTGGAGAGCAGCCGGCCTTTTTCATCGAATTGTAAATCTTCCATAGTCATCCAGCCCAGCCCCTGCGCCAGTCCGCCTTCGATCTGCCCCAAATCCACTAAGCGGTTGAGGGGGCGGCAGAGATCGTGTACCAGTTTCACCGCGTCGATCTCGTAAGTGCCGCGCAGGCAATCCACCGTGGCCTCGATGATCGCCGCGCCGTAAACGTGATAGGCAAAGGGATGGCCTTTCTCTTTGGTTTTGTCAAAACCGATTTTGGGGGTGGCGTAAAAGGCGTGGGCGGAAAGAGCGGTGCGGGAAAAGTATGCCGCTTGCACCAGCCGGTTCCAGTCCCAGCCGGTTTCCTTTCTATTATATAGTAACTTTTCGTCACTGATGGCGATATTGCCTCTATCGCTAAGTTCCAGTTCCCGGATTGCCACGGCTTTCAAACGCTCTAAAATTTGAGTGACCGCGCTCATGGTCGCTTTCCCGTAAAGATCGGTAGAAGCGCTGGCGGCGGTAGGGGACATATTGGCGATCCGGGTGGTGTTGGTGCTCTCGATCTTGATGCGCTCTTCCCCGATGCCGAAGCTTCGCGCCGCAATATTGGCAATCTTGGTATTGATCCCCTGGCCCATCTCCACCCCGCCAGTGGTGACGCTCACGCTGCCGTCGGTGTACACGTGCACTAATGCGCTGCCCTGGTTCATAAACGTGGCGGTAAAAGAGATGCCGAAGCAGATCGGCATGACCGCGAACCCTTTTTTGATCTCGAAATGCTCGCGGTTGAACTGCTCGATCCGGCGGCGAATTTCCGGCAGGCGGTATTTCTCTTGCGCGGTCTGCCAGGTGATTTGCGCCCGGGCATTCTCGGCAATTTGCCCGTATGGAAACATATCGCCGTCTTTCAACAAATTTTTCTTCTGAATTTCCTCCCGCGGCATTCCTGACGCTTCCGCGGCTTTGGCGACGGCGCTTTCGATGACGAACATCGCCTGGGGGCCGCCGAATCCCCGGAAGGCGGTGAAAGGGGGCAGGTTGGTGCGGCAGGAGGCGGCAAAGATGCGCACGTTGGGAATGAAATAAGCGTTGGCGCTGTGGAAAAGAGTGCGTTCTAAAATCGCGGGAGACAAATCCGCGGTCGCCCCGGCGTTTTGATAATGCTTCGCCTCGTATGCCAGAATTTTGCCCTCCCTGCTCAAACCGATCTTGAAATCCGAGGAATAGGGGTGGCGCTTGCCGGTCATTTTCAGGTCTTCGTGGCGGGAGAGCAGCAGCTCCACCGGCTTTTGGGTATGCCAGGCCGCCAGCGCCGCCAGGCAGGCCCAGGCGGTGGCCTGGTCTTCTTTTCCGCCGAATCCCCCGCCTAACCGCTTCACTTCCACCTCGATTTTGTGGTTCGCCACTCCCAGCACTTTGGCGGCGTGCTTTTGCACTGCATAGGGGCTTTGGGTGGAAGAATAAATTTTGAGGATGCCGCCCTCCTGCGGCAGCGCCCGCGCCCCCTGGGTTTCCAGGTACAGGTGCTCCTGCCCGCCGATCTCGCAGCGGCCTTCCACTACCACGTCGCACTTCTCCCAGGCGGCGTCAACGTCGCCGAGGGAGAAGGTACGGGCGGGGCCGATGATTTCCCCGCGCGCGAACGCTTCCCGGGGATCGGTGATGGGCGGTAATTCCTCTATTTCCACGGCGATCTTCTTCAGCGCCTTGCGCACCATGGCCGGGTCTTTCCCCACTGCCAGCGCCAACGGCTGGCCGATGTAGCTCACTTTCCCCGCCGCCAGCAGCGGCTCATCCTGGATGAGCGGGCCGATTTGGTTTTCCCCGGGAATATCCGCCGCAGTCAGCACCGCGACAACTCCTTCCATTGCCAGCGCGTTGGCGGGATCAATGCGGAGTATCTTCCCGTGCGCGAGCGGGGAGGAGAACACCGCGGCGTGCAGCATGTCCGCCGGTTGGGGCAAATCGCCCAGGTATTGGGATTCGCCCCGGGTGTGCAGGGCAGCGTCGATGTGTTTCATGGTAAAACCCCTCTGGCGTTAAGAATGCCAAAACATTGCGATGAGCGAGTCTTTTATAGCGGCAGAAAACGAACTTTGTTTATCCACTCTTCTGCCTCACTGGCTATCCAAATAAGGATTAGCTCCTCAGCCGCCCGGGCAACCGGCAATTTCTGCGAAATAATCAATACACCTGAACTGGTTTCAGCCATTATAAAATCCGCAAAGAGTTTAGGCATAGTTTTATGATCGTGCGTCACCAGAACCCTCCCTTCTTTCGCTGCAAAACCCAGTACTTCTATATCATCCAGCGCCGATAAATTCGCTGTATGTGCGGTTTTAAAGTCGATGGCCGGTTCTCTTCGAAGAACAGCCTTCACGATTATCTGGTTCAAATCGGCATCAGCTTGAAACCGTATCTTCATAAACGAACCATTTGCCGGCGGGCTTTTATCAATTTTTTGGAGAATTCCACGTCCGCTTTTTGAGTGGCCCGCCGTAAGGATTCGAAGTCTCTGTCAGCTTTTAGAAGATACGCATCGATTTCTGTGCGGTGAGCCAGATAATACGTAATCGCTCCATACACCTCTTCTAACGAGAGAACCGGAAAACATTCCGATGCGATTGTTTCCGGAGACAGTCCTTCTCGAAAAACATACACAATAGAATCCAAAGAAACGCGGGTATTCTCAATCCAGTAGCCGCCATCGCGTTGTTCGATATATTGTCTATTCATGGTTGTTACCTTTTTAGCGGTAAAAGTCAAGCTTCTGCATTTTTCATAAATCTGCAAAAAGTTCTCTGAGATTCACGTACCCTGCAAACAACTTCACAAAATGCGCGAAGAGCAACTGCCGGGCGAGCAGGCGCTTGTATTCCGCGGATCCGCGAACGTCGCTGATGGGGGAAATCTCCTGTTGGGCAATCACTGCCGCCTGCGCAACGGTTTCCGGAGTGATTTCTTTTTCAGCTAAGAATTCGCAAGTGCGGCGCATAAACAAGGGGATGGGCGCCACCCCACCCACGCTCAAATTCACTTTTTGAATGACCCGGCCCCGGGCGGTAATCTTGATGGCGCTGTTCACGCTGGCAATGTCGAGGCGCTTGCGTTTGGAGACTTTTTCGAAGTTGATCCGCGCTGCGGGAGAAGGTTTCGGGAAAACGATTTCGCTGACGATTTCCGAAGGCTTTTTCGCAAGCTGCTTGTATCCTTTGAAGAATTCGGCCAGGGGGAGCTTGCGCGACTTTTGCCCGTTTTTCAGGATCAAAGTGCTATCCAGAGCCAACAGCAGAATGGTCATATCGCCAATGGGCGAGGCGTTGACGATGTTGCCCCCCAGGGTGGCGCGGTTGCGGATTTGCCAGGAAGCGTTCCAATGCATGTAGGATTGGATTTCCGGGATCGCCTCTCGCACCAGCGGATGGGCGGCAAATTCTTCAAAAGTGGTCAACGCGCCTACCCGGATTTCACCCTCATTTGCGGAAATCCCTTTCATCTCCGGGTGCAGGTTCAGCACCTCTACCCGCATATCCGGCAGCGCCTCGCCCCGCTGCACGTACAGATCCGTTCCCCCGGCGATGAATACTTCCGGCTTCTGCCGCCCGTTGGCCGAAGCTGGGGATTGGATTTTCCGCAATCTCTCCGGAATCTCCCGGAAATACTCCGGCAGCATTCCGCTGGTAATCATTTGCGCGATATTTTCCGATTGGCTGCTGCTACCCAGTTTTGCAGCATCCTTAATGATCAATTCCCCGGCGCGTTTCAGCGAGGCATACCCGGTGCAGCGGCAGAGATGGCCGCTGAGCGCGTATTTGACCTCCTCCGCAGTTAGCGAAGCGCCTTTTTCCATCAGTTGGGCGGTAAGGGAGACCACGATGCCCGGGGTGCAGAATCCGCACTGGGTGGCGCCTTCGGCGACAATCGCATCCTGCACCGGGGAGAGACGTTCCATGTTCAATCCCTCCACGGTTACCAAATGCTTGCCGGCCAGCTCGCCCAGGGGCACTAAGCAGGAAGTTACCGGGGTATAGCGAGCCTCGCCGCCGCGCAACTCCCCGATCAGCGCCGCGCAGGCCCCGCAATCGCCTTCTTTGCAGCCTTCCTTGGTTCCCATGAGCATGGCCCGGCGGCGCAGGAAATCCAGAACCAACATGCCCGGCGGCTCCGCGGCCGCTATTTCCTGCCGGTTCAACACAAAACGGATGGGAGAAAACATATCTGCTTCCTTTCCGGTTCTAAGCTTGAGTAGAGTATAAATGAGCAGGCCACTAAATGCAATAGAAAAGTAGGGGCGGAATGGCGTTTAGTGGCAGGAGGGCAAACGCCTCTCGCCATTGATGCCGCGGGAACGCATTACAAAAAGGAGAGGTCGAGCCGATTCTTAAAATTTTTTTTCAAAGAAAAGTTAACTTTGCATTGCAAAGTATTTTCTGATAGCATAAATTGTTCCCCCATTCATAAGGAGATGTACATGATTGCCAATCACATCCACCATGCGTTGGCCCAGGTTCGGGAGTTGCAGCAGAAGATTTTGGAAAACCAACGTTTCAAAGGCTACTCCGGAAGGGCGCGGGCGATATGCGGCTGCGTCGCGCTTCTGGCCGCTTTCATTATGAACTCTTCGTTTTTTCCCCAGAATCCCCGCTCCCACGTGCTGGGATGGGGCGTGGTGGCGTTGTTCGGAATCCTGCTGAATTTCGGCGCCTTGATCCACTGGTTCTTGTTCGATCCCCGGGTGAAGCGGAATATTCGCAAGCTAAAACCCACCCTGGATGCCTTGCCGGCCATCCTGGTGGGGGCGGTGATGACCGTTACCATGCTGCACAGCGGCCTCCCCCAATACCTCTTTGGCATCTGGATGAGCCTGTTCGGGCTGGCCAACCTTGCCTCCCGCCACGTACTGCCGAAAAGAATCTGGATGGTCGGCGCTTACTACATTGTGTGCGGCTCCATTTTCCTCTTATTTCCCAGCGTCTCATTCCCTAATCCCTGGCCGATCGGCATCGTCTTTTTCGTGGGGGAATGGGCGGGAGGAATTATCCTCCATTTCGATGACCTCCAAAACCTCTCCGCCAGTGATATTTTAACCATTTTCAACGCGAAGGAGAATAAGCATGTCCAGCATATATGATAATCCCTACACCGCGCTGAAGACGATCTTTCACGAGCCCAACCGGCTGGCGATCATGTCAGCGTTATGCAGCTCCACCGATGGGCTGACGTTCAAGGAGTTGAAAGAATCCTGCGAGCTTACCGACGGCAACCTGAGCCGCCACCTGAAAGCGTTGGAAGAAGCGCAGGTGATCTTGATCGAGAAGAAATTTATCGGGGCCAAGCCCCGCACCACGGTGGTATTGACCGATATAGGGAGGGAAAGTTTTGTCGATTATCTGAAGGCCCTGGAAGAGGTGCTGAAAAAAGCCGCCGAGGCGGTGGCGTCCGGGGCAGAGGAAGGAATTTCCCTGCCCTTGCCCTGGATCAAACCGGCAAACGCCTGAAATGCTCCGGGGCCGACTTTGAAAAAACAACCGCAGCGTTTTTGGGGAAATATCCCCCGGGGGAATTTTGTATTTCCTGATGGCGGATATTTTTTTTAGATTTGGCGCTTTGCAATACAAAGCTCTTTGTTTTTTAAATATTTTTTTGGCAAAGAGTACCCTTGATCAAGATGGAATACAGGATGATGTGCGATTTTTGGCCGTTTTGAACAGTTGAAAAACGGGTTTTTCGGAGTCCGGGATAACGGTGGCGCAGAAATGCCGGAAAAATAGCAAAAAAGATTTTTCCGGGAATGTGAGCCTGACAATCAAACCGCTTGAGGAGCGCATTTAATTGTTTCGCTCTATGAGCATAATCGCTAAATATCATTGAGTGATGATCTTTGAATAATTAATCGGGCCATAAAAGTTTTGGCGTGTTTGGTGGGAGACCCCTGCATTCGTAGGGGTGACAACCTTCTCCAACGGTGTCATTCCGGCGAATGCCGGAATCTTCTGCCGGGGTGGCCCGATTATTTTATCAAGCTTCATTAACTCAATGCTGTATGAATAGGGAATCAAAAGTGTCTGCCTGGCTGACGGGCGCTCAATATAATTCGGAATTTACCAACGTTTAACGCAGAGGTTCGGCATGATAGGTATGATGAAAAAGCCTTCTTCCAGGCTGGATGAATTGCAGAGACTACTGGATCGGGGACACGAACTGCCGCAGCACGTGGCGATCATTATGGACGGAAACGGAAGATGGGCAAAACGCCGCGCCCTGCCCCGCGCCGCCGGCCACCGGGAAGGGGTCAAATCGGTGCGCAGCGTGGTGGAAGCAGCCGGGGAGTTGGGAATAGAATTTTTGACCCTTTATACTTTTTCAAAAGAAAACTGGCAGCGCCCCATGGATGAGGTTTCGCTGCTGATGAAGCTGTTAGTGACCTCGCTCAAAAGTGAAATCGACGAGCTTGCGGCAAGAAACGTTCATCTGAACGTGCTGGGAGACCTTGACGATTTGCCGCGCTTTGCCCGCGCCGAGCTGATAGAGGCGATGGAGCGCACCCAACACAATACCGGCCTGAAGCTGAACCTGGCCTTGAGTTATGGGGGACGCGCGGAAATTGTTGCATCGGTGAAGGACATTGCCCGCCGGGTGCGCGATGGGGAATTGTACCTGGAAGATATCGACGAATACACCATCGGCGACAGCCTCTATACCCGCAATATGCCCGACCCGGATTTACTCATCCGCACCAGCGGGGAGCAGCGTATCAGTAATTTCCTGCTCTGGCAGGTCGCTTATGCGGAGATCTATCTCACCCGCACCTTGTGGCCGGATTTTCGCAAAACGGAGTTTTATGAAGCATTGATCAATTACCTGCGCCGGGAACGGCGTTTCGGAATGGTCAGCGAACAACTTCAGAAAAAGGCGGTTTCCTGACTTCGACAGCCGGCTCCTTCCCTCCCGCCCGAAACGCAGCCTCGAAATGGAAAGGTATAAGGTACAGGGTATATGATACTGTTTTCCATAAACCCTATACCTTATGCCCTGTATAACCCATACCTCCGAAACCCCAAAAGTCTAATTTAGGGCCTTGCCCAGTATTACAGGATCATTCAACACCACAATTTAATGGCTAAAAACGATTACCGGGATACGCTCGACTACCTTTTCAGCCTGCAACGGGTAGGGATCAAGCTCGGCCTGGACAACATCCGCGCCCTGCTGGCCGCCGTGGGCGAACCCCAGACCCGCTGGCCGGCCATCCATATTGCCGGAACCAACGGAAAAGGGTCCAGCGCGGCCATGTTAGAATCTATTCTTCTGGGCGCCGGTTATACAGTCGGCCTTTACACCTCTCCGCATTTGATCGATTTCAGCGAAAGAATCCGCGTCAACCGCCAGGCCATCTCCACCGACGTGGTGGTGGAATTTACCCGGAGACTGCGCCCGCTCATCGATAAAATTGAGCCTTCTTTTTTTGAAGTAACCACCGCCCTGGCGTTCTGGCATTTTGCGCAGCACCCCGTGGAAGTGGCGGTGGTGGAAACCGGCATGGGCGGGCGGCTGGATTCCACCAATGTGCTGGCGCCCCTGGTTTCGCTGATCACCCCGGTCGATTACGACCATCAACAATACTTAGGGAATACCTTAAAGGAGATTGCCGCAGAGAAAGGGGGAATCATTAAAACCGGGGTTCCCTGCCTCACCAACAACCGCCATCCCGAGGTGCTGGCGGTGCTGGCGGAGATTTGTCGCAGCAGGAACGCGCCGTTCTGCAATGTTTTCGAGGGGGGGGCCTGGGAAATTCTGCACGCCGATCTGCTGGGCACCTGCTTCAATTTAGCCCTGGGCGGGCGCAACTGGCAAAACCTGGCCCTCAACCTGCCGGGAGATTATCAAATGGAAAACGTTCTGCTAGTGATGGCAGCGTTGGAACCGCTAAAGGACTACCTTTCCATTCCCGATCAAGCGGTCGTAACCGGTTTGAATTCGGTTCTCTGGAAAGGGCGGCTGCATCTTGTTTCCACTGCCCCGCCGGTGATGATCGACGTCTCCCATAATCCCGCAGGTTTTGAGCGAACCCTGCGCTTTATCGGGCAATTTTTTCCCAAAAGCCGCATCAACGCGATCACTTTTTTACAAGAAGATAAAGATTTTCGGAAAATCGGCGATTTATTAATAGCGGGGGTGCAAGAGATATTCATCATGGATTTGCCCCTGGGCAAGCCGCTGAATCCGCAAATCTACCGGGACTATTTGCAGGAAAAAGGGGGTTCCGCCCAAATTGTCGATTCCTTTGAAACCATGCGCGAAAGGATTTTCCGCTCTCCTTCCCCGGAGCAGTTGTGGTTGATTATCGGTTCCCACTACCTTGCCGGAGAAGCCTACCAAACGCTGCCGTGAACCGCTCTCATGTAAACCCCCCCTATGGCTCTGTTCCTGAAACAATTATCTTGATTTTTAACAAAGGGAAATTTATATTTAGCCGCTCACTGTTAGCTTCAGAGAATTCCCAACCGCCTCCCCTTCCTGATTAACCGCGTGAGGCTTCTCTTGAAAAACAATCATGATACAATGGTCATTAATTTCAAGCCAATCTAAAACGGAGTAATTTTGCTATGTTAGACTTAGAATCGCTTAAGACATTGAAGATTTCCGAGTTGACCCAGATCGCCCAGGAGTTGGGAATTCAAGGAACTTCCGGTCTTAAAAAACAAGAACTGATTTTTAAAATCCTGGAAGAGCAAACCGCCCAGGAAGGATTGATCTTTTCCGAAGGCGTGTTAGAAGTGCTGCCGGACGGGTACGGTTTTTTGCGCTCGCCCAAGTTCAATTACCTGCCCGGGCAGGACGACATTTACGTCTCTCCTTCCCAGATCAAGCGGTTTGACTTGCGCACCGGGGACACGGTTAACGGCCAGATTCGCCCGCCCAAAGACAACGAGCGGTTTTTTGCCCTGCTGCGGGTGGAAGCGGTCAACTACGAAACCCCGGAAAAAAAGCGCGAAATCAACCTGTTCGATAACCTCACCCCCATCTATCCCATCGAGCGGATGAACCTGGAGACCGATTCGAAGGAATATACCATGCGGATCATGAACCTGCTGACGCCTATCGGGAAGGGGCAGCGAGGGTTGATCGTATCCCCGCCCCGGGCCGGCAAAACCGTGATCATGCAAAAAATCGCCAATTCCATCACCAGCAACAACCCGGACGTGATTATGATCGTGCTGCTCATCGACGAACGCCCGGAGGAAGTGACCGACATGGAGCGCAACGTTAAGGCGGAGGTAATCTCTTCTACCTTTGACGAACCACCTGAACGCCACGTGCAGGTGGCCGATATGGTGCTGGAAAAGGCCAAACGTTTAGTGGAATACGGGCGCGACGTGGTGATCCTGCTCGACAGCATCACCCGGCTGGCGCGGGCGCACAACACCGTGGTGCCGCACAGCGGTAAAATTCTCTCCGGCGGGGTGGACTCCAACGCCCTGCGCCATCCCAAGCGCTTCTTCGGGGCCGCCCGTAACATCGAAGAAGGCGGCAGCCTGACCATCATCGCCACCGCGCTGGTGCAAACCGGCTCCCGGATGGACGAAGTGATCTTCGAAGAATTCAAGGGAACCGGCAACATGGAAATCGTGCTGGATCGCCGCCTGGCCGACCGGCGCATCTTCCCGGCCATCGACATCAACAGTTCCGGAACCCGTAAAGAAGAGTTGCTGTTGAGCAAAAAAGAGATCTCCCGGGTCTGGGTGTTGCGCAAGCTGCTCAACGAAATGAACCCCATCGAAGCAATGGAATTCCTGCTGGGCAAAATGCGCAACACCCGCAACAACGACGCATTCATGGACAGCATGAGTTCCTGAGAAACATCAAGAACCAGGGACCGAGAACCAGAAGCCAATTAAGGGGGCCGGCAACCGGCTCCTGAAATCGAGTTCACAAGCCCTGGATATTGAAAGTCTGGTTCTTGGTTCTTGCTTTCCGGGAGTTTTGTTTATATCTTTGCCCGGTTTTTATGTCTGAAAGGAGTTTTACGATGAAAAAAGACATTCATCCGAAATATCAAATGACCAAGGTAAGCTGCGCGTGCGGCAACACCTTCGAGACCCGTTCTACGGTAGAAACCCTGCACGTGGAAATTTGCTCGAATTGCCATCCCTTCTTCACCGGCAAACAAAAATTGGTGGACTCTGCCGGCCGGGTGGAAAAATTCTTGCGCAAATACGGCGACCGTCGTTAGGGCCACAGGCGTTCAAATTTAAAAAACGGGATACCCGCAAACGGGGTATTCCGTTTTTTATTTGTAAGCGCGAATTCCTTGATTGCGCAAAATATGGAATGGCGAGTGGCGCTGGCAGGACAACGCCGCTAATTTGATCATAGAGAGGCAGTGAATCCAATGCTCGAAAAACTTCGCGGGATTGAACAACGCTTCGAGAAGATCGCCGGGCAGATGGCCGACCCGCTGATCGCCTCGGACCACGAAAAATACAGCCGCCTGGCCAGGGAATATGCGGAATTGGAAGAAATCGCCCCAAAATCCCGCCAATACCGCCAGGTGCTGGACCGTATCAAAGATTCCCGCGCCATTCTTGAAGACTCGGATGACGCGGAACTTCTGCAATTAGCCAGGGAAGAGTTAGAAATGCTGGAGGAGCAGGAAAAAAAGCTGGAGAAGGAAATCCAGCGCCTCCTGGTTCCGGCAGATCCCAATGATAACAAGAATACCATTGTGGAAATTCGCGCCGGCACCGGGGGGGATGAAGCGGGAATCTTTGCCGGCGATCTTTACCGGATGTATTCTCGGTATTGCGAAAATAACCGTTGGAAAATCGAACCCATCAGCGCCAGCATCTCCGAGCGCGGCGGGTTCAAGGAAATCATTTTTTCCGTGAGCGGCAAGGGCGCGTACGGGCGCTTGAAATACGAGAGCGGGGTGCACCGGGTGCAGCGGGTTCCGGAAACCGAATCCCAGGGGCGCATCCATACTTCCGCGGCCTCGGTAGCGGTGCTGCCGGAAGCGGAAGGGGTGGAAATCGATATTAAACCCAATGACATCCGGGTGGACGTTTTTCGTTCTTCCGGGCACGGCGGGCAGCACGTGAACACCACGGACTCCGCGGTACGGATCGTCCATATCCCCACCGGGCTGATGGTCTCCTGCCAGGATGAGAAATCGCAGCTCAAGAACAAAGACAAGGCCATGAAAGTCCTCAAAGCGCGGTTATACGACCTGGAATTACGCAAACAGCAGGAGAGCATTTCCAGCCAGCGGCGGAATATGATCCGCAGCGGCGACCGCAGCGAAAAAATTCGCACCTATAATTTCCCCCAGGGGCGGGTGACCGAACATCGCATCCATCTCACCCTCTATCGCCTGGAGGAAATCATGCAGGGCGATCTGGATATGATCATCGACGATCTGCAACTGGCGGAACAGGCGGAACGGTTGGGAGAATCCCTGGCGAAGAAACCGGAAGAAACCGCGCCGCAATACGCCAATGGCTGAGCGCTGAAAGCTGACGGCTGAATCGCTATAGATTTGCGCTTTCATAATTCATTCGGAAGTTGGTCAACGTTGAAGATTCTGCTGGACATTTAGTTACTTGGAAAAGTCTGAAATCTGGACCGTGCAAAAAGTCCTGAACTGGACCGTAGCATATTTTACCTCCAAACAGATTCCCGAACCCCGATTGAGCGCAGAGTTGCTGCTGGCGCAGGCGTTGGATTGCAAGCGGATCGAATTATACCTGCAATTCGAGCGCACTCTTTCCCCCCGGGAGCTGGCTGATTACCGCGCCGGCATTCAACGCCGGGCGCAGCGGGAACCGGTACAGTATATCCTGGGGAAGAGCGAATTCATGGGATTGCCCTTCAAAGTGACCCCGGCGGTGCTGATTCCCCGCCCGGATACGGAAGTGCTGGTCGATTGCGCCATCGAATATCTGAAGCGCATGGAGCTTCCCGCGCCCCGCATCCTCGAGGTCGGCGCCGGGAGCGGCTGCATCGCTGTCTCGCTGGCGAAATTTTTCCCCGCGGCGGAGGTCTGGGCGGTGGAAAAAAGCGCCCCGGCGCTCCAAATCGCCCGGGAGAACGCCGCCGCGAATACGGTAGAAATTCGCTTTGTGGAAACGGATTTTTTTGCTGATTTCCCAGGTCGGGAGGTTCAATTTCATCTGCTGGTAACAAACCCCCCCTATGTAGCCGATAGTGATTGGGAGACCTTGCAGCCGGAAGTGCGCCGTTTCGAGCCGGAAGAGGCGCTGCGGGGCGGGCCGGATGGCCTGGCGTTTTACCGCCGCCTCGCTCCCTTGCTGCCGCAGATGCTCGCGCCAGACGGCGCCGTAATCATGGAAACCGGTTACAACCAGGCCCGCGCCGTGGCGGAGATGCTGGAAAAGCAGCAATTTGCAGCAGAAATTCGCAAGGATTATCAGCAGATCGAGCGGGTAGTGATTGGGAGAAGAGGGGGAGAGGATGAAGGATAAAGGAAAAAGCGTGAATACCTGCCCTGGCTATGCGGGGCAAAAATGATGTTGCCGGCCCGGCCGGATGGTAGTTAAACAAAATCGAGAATTATACTATGGCAAAAAAGAAATCTAAGCAATCTAAACAATCCAAAACCCCGTTCCGGCAAGAAATCATCGATTTTTTGCACCGAAAACGGGGAAAATCTTTTAAACGGAAAGAGATTTCCCACTCCCTGGGAGTGAATAAAACCAACTATCATTTATTCCATGAGGCCCTGGCGGAGCTGGCCCGCTCGGGAGAGATCGTGAAAGCAAAAGGCGGGCGCTACACCAGCGCTTCCAGCCTGCAAAAAATTCAAGGGTCGCTGCAAATGACCCGCAAGGGCTTTGCTTTCGTCTCCGACGAGCGCACCGGGGAGGAAATCTTTATATCCGCCCAAAACCTCAACACCGCGCTGAATCAAGACCTGGTGGAGGTGCAGTTGTTCGGCGTTTCCCGGGGGAAGAACAAAGAGGGGCGGGTGGTGCAGATCCTCTCCCGCGCCCGCACCACCTTCGTGGGAACTTATCACAAGAGCGAATACTACGGGTTCGTGGTTCCCGACGATCCCCGGGTGTACCGCGATTTCTACATCCACGAAAAGAAATCCCTTTCCGCCGAAAACGGCCAGAAAGTGGTGGTGGATCTGGAAAAATGGGATACTTCCCAGCTCAACCCGGAAGGCAATATTGTCGAAATTCTGGGCTACCCCGGCGACCCGGGAGTGGATGTATCTTCCGTGGCGATTGGCCACGGCCTGCAACTGGGCTTTAGCAAAAAGGTGGCGGAAGAAGCCAGGCAAATGCGCCTGCTCATCACCCCCGAGGAGATCTCCCGGCGGCTGGATTTGCGGAAGGAACAGACCTTCACCATCGACCCGCTCGATGCGAAGGATTTCGACGACGCGGTCTCGCTGGAAAAAATGGAAAACGGGAATTATCGCCTGGGGGTGCACATCGCCGACGTCAGCTTTTTCGTCAAAGAGGGCACTCCGCTGGATAAAGAAGCTTTGCAGCGCGGCACCAGCGTTTACCTGGTGGACCGGGTTATCCCCATGCTGCCGGAGCATCTTTCCAACGAAATGTGCAGCTTGCAGCCCTACCAGGACCGCCTGACCTTTAGCTGCATTATGGATATCACCCCGCGGGGCGAGGTGGTGGATTACCGGGTTCTCCCCTCGATTATCAACAGCAAACGGCGCTTTACCTACGAGGAAGTGCAGGCCATCGTCGATGATCCGCATTCTGACGACCCCTTTGCAGAAGCGCTCAAAGAAATGCACCGCTTCAGCCGGATTTTGCGCGCCAGGCGCTTCCGGGAAGGCAGCATCGACTTCAATACCCCGGAAGTGAAATTCCGGCTGGACGCCCGGGGACGCCCCCTGGAAATTATCCCGGTGCAGCATCTGGAAAGCCATGAATTGATCGAAGAATTCATGCTGATGGCCAACCAGACCGTGGCGAAACACGTGTACCGGCTTTCCCGCCAGCTCGGCGGTGAAGAAACCGCCGCCGCCGAAGAGACTCGCCCCCAAACCGGCAAAGGCAAGGCTGGCCGGGGCAAATCTTCTCAAAGCTCCGCCGGGAATAAAGCCGCCGGCAAAGACGGCAAGCTGCTGCCCTACGTTTTCCGGGTACACGAGCGCCCGGATAAGGATAAGCTGGCAAAATTCGGCGACTTTATGCACGCCCTGGGGTACAGGGTCAAGCTGAAGCAGAATCTCTCTCCCGGCGATTTCCAGGCGGTATTAAAACAGATCGAGGGCGGGAAAGACGAAATCCTGATCAAAGAGGTAGCCCTGCGCACCATGATGAAAGCGGTTTATTCCACCAAAAACGTCGGGCACTTCGGGCTGGCGTTCCGGGATTATACCCACTTCACTTCGCCCATCCGCCGTTACCCGGATTTAATGGTGCACCGCCTGTTGAAGGAGTACCAGACCCCGCCCAATCCCAAACGGCTGCAAGAGCTGCGCAGATTGCTGAAAGAAGTGTGCGAGATCTCTTCCCGGCAGGAGCGCCAGGCCATGGAGGCGGAGCGGCAGAGCGTGCGCATCAAACAGGTGGAGTGGTTGATGCAGCACCAGAACGAAGAGTTCGAGGGGTTGATTTCCGGGGTGATGCCCTACGGGATTTTCGTGGAAACCATTCCCTACCTCATCGAAGGGCTGGCGCGGATCGAAACCCTGGCGGATGATTTTTACATTTATGATGAAAAAACCTACTCCCTGATCGGAAAAGACACCGGCCGGGTGCTGCGATTAGGCGACAGCGTGCGGGTAAAAGTAGCCCGCATCGACCGGGAGCATAATGAGGTGGATTTTCTGCTGGTAGAGGAGAGGGGGGAGAATACGTAAGGCGTATTTCGTAACACGTAATGCGTAACGCGTAATTTTTCTTACGCATTACGCATCACGTTTTACGTTTCACGCATCACGTTTCATTTGAATATCCCGTCCAGTCACGCCATATCACCGCATCAACATCATTTTGCGGGTTTCTACGAACGAACCGGCGCGGAGGCGGTAGAGGTACAGCCCGCTGGCAACCGCAGCGCCTTTTTCATTCCGGCCGTCCCATTTTACCTGGTAACGCCCGCCGGCCTGGGGCGCCTGAACCAGGGTGCGCACCGGCTGGCCCAGCAGGTTGAATACCGTCAACTCCACGTTCGCGGAAGCGGGAAGCTGGTAGCTGATCACCGTTTCCGGGTTGAAGGGGTTGGGAAAATTCTGGAACAGATCAAA
>WYBG01000205.1 GCA_011526015.1 Deltaproteobacteria bacterium
TAGAAGTCTAAATTTTCGCCACTAAGACCCAAAGACACCAGGATTTCACTAAGATTTTTGATGTTTTTTGTGGCTTCTTTGTGTCTTTGAGCCTTCGTGGCAACTTTTAAAACAGCTTCTAAGGTTTTCCGTTCCTTAGCCTCAGCCTTAGCCTAAAATAACGGTCAAAATTTTCAAACAAATAAAACCGGATAGGTGCTATGAGCTGGATCGAAGACGTTCTATCGCCGCAAACCCGCCAATGGGAAGAGTTTTACCGCAACCGCTTTCAACATGACCGGGTGTACCGCAGCACCCACGGGGTGAACTGCACCGGGGGCTGTTCCTGGCAAATCCACGTGAAAGAGGGCATTGTGGTGTGGGAAACCCAGCAGGTGGATTATCCGCTGCTGGAAAGCAGCCTCCCGCCTTACGAACCGCGCGGCTGCCAGCGGGGCATCTCATTCTCCTGGTATCTCTACAGCCCGCTGCGCATCAAGTATCCCCTGATCCGCGGGGCGCTGTTAGACGCTTACCGTGCAGAAAAGCAGAAAACCGGCGATGCCCTGCAAGCCTGGGAAAATCTGCAAAACGATGCCGAGAAGCGCCGCCAATACCAGCAGGCGCGCGGTAAGGGCGGTTTCCGCCGGGCAAGCTGGGAGGAGGCGCTGGAGATTATGGCCGCGGCGAATATCTACACCGCTAAAAAGCACGGGCCGGATCGCGTGATCGGTTTCTCCCCCATCCCGGCCATGTCCATGCTCAGCTACGCCGCCGGCAGCCGCTTCCTGCAACTGTTCGGCGGGGTGAACCTCAGCTTTTACGATTGGTACTGCGACCTGCCCAACGCCTCCCCGGAAATCTGGGGCGAGCAAACCGATGTCTGCGAGAGCGCCGACTGGTACAATTCCAAATTCATCGCCGTAATGGGCGCCAACCTGAACATGACCCGCACGCCGGACGCGCACTTCTTCGCCGAAGCGCGGCACAACGGCACCAAGGCAGTGGTCTTCGCGCCGGATTTCAGCCAGGTGGCCAAGTATTCCGACCAGTGGATTCCCCTGCACGCCGGCAGCGACGGCGCCTTCTGGATGGCGGTCACCCATGTGATCCTGAAAGAATTTCATCATGAAAAGAAAACTCCTTACTTCCTCGATTATGTGAAGCGTTACACCGACAGTCCCTACTTAGTGGAGGTGGTAAAAGAAGGCGGCCGCTACAAACCCGGGCGTTTGCTGCGCGCCAACCGCATCGCCAAATACCAGGACGCCCCCAACGGCGACTGGAAGTTCCTGAACATCGACGCCCAAACCGGCCAGCCGGTGATGCCCAAAGGGAGCGTGGGACATCGCTGGGACAAAGAGCAAGGCAACTGGAACATGAAGTTCGAAGACGGCGCCGATCATCAGCCATACCAGCCGGAACTGAGCTTCCTGGATCAACACGATGAAGTGTTCCAGGTGGAATTTACCGATTTCGCGCTGAACAGTCAGCGTCTGCATGGGGTGCCGGTTCGATACCTGGAAACGCTTGACGGAAAAAAGATTGCCGTGGCCACGATTTATGATTTGATCATGGGGCAATACGGCATCGACCGCGGCCTGCCCGGCAATTATCCCAAAGATTACAGCGACAAAGACGCCGCCTACACCCCCGCCTGGCAGGAGATTTTCACCGGGATGGACGCTCAAACCGTCATCCAGTTTGCCCGGGAGTGGGCGCATACCGCCGCCGTCACCGAAGGCAAGTGTATGATCATCATCGGGGCGGGCATCAACCACTGGTATCACAACAACCTGATCTACCGTGCCGGGATCATGGCGCTGATGCTCTGCGGCTGCGTGGGGCGCAACGGCGGCGGGCTGAACCACTATGTGGGGCAGGAAAAATTAGCGCCGATGGACTCCTGGGGTACAATCGCCTTCGCCAAAGACTGGGTGGACGCCGCCCGTTTGCAGCAAGCCCCGCTGTGGCACTACATCAACACCTGCCAGTACCGTTACGACGGCTATTTTCATAAATACAACATCACCCCGGAAAATGAGTGGACCCGCCGCCATCACGCCGACCTGATCTACAAGTCGGTACGCATGGGGTGGATGCCCTTTTATCCTCAATTCAACAAAAATACCCTGGAACTGTGCCGGGAAGCGATTGAGAACGGCGCGCAGGATGATGAGGCGGTCAAGCAATACGTGCTGGAAAAGCTGAAATCGAAAGAAATCGAATATGCCGCCGGGAATCCGGATGCGCCGGAAAATTTTCCCCGGGTGTGGTACATCTGGCGCGGCAACGCCATCATGGGCAGCATGAAGGGGCATGAGTACCTGTTGAAGCATTACTTAGGAACCCACTCTAACCTGATTGCCAAAGATATGGAGGATCAGAAAACCGAAGAAGTCAAATGGCACGACATTGCCCCCACCGGCAAGATGGACCTGGTGGTGGATTTGAACTTCCGCATGGATTCCTCGGCGCTCTATTCCGACATCGTGCTGCCGGCCGCCTCCTGGTACGAAAAAGCGGATTTGAACAGCACCGATCTGCACTCCTTCATCCATCCCCTCTCCGCGGCGATTGCCCCGGTGTGGGAATCGAAAACCGACTGGGATATTTTCAAGGAGATCGCCCGTGTGACCGGCGAGCTGGCGAAAAAATATTTTGCCGAACCGCAGACTGACATCATTGCCGCGCCGCTCTCCCACGACACTGCGGATGAAATCGCCCAGCCGGAAGTCAAGGACTGGTACCAAGGAGAGTGCGAAGCCGTTCCTGGCAAAACCATGCACAAATTAGCAGTGGTGAAGCGCGATTATACCCGGATTTACGAGCAGTTCATCACCTTAGGCGAGAAGGTGCGCAGCAAGGGCCTGGGAGCGCACGGCAACCACTACCAATGCGAGGATGCCTATGATGAGATGATCGAATCCGCCCACTTCCCGAAGGAAAAGCTCAACGGCAAGGTTTTACCTTCCTTGAAGGAAGACGTGTGGGCGGCCAACGCGGTGCTGCATCTTTCCACCCTCACCAACGGGGTGCTGAATGTGCGCGCTTACGAAAACGCGGAGAAAAAAACCGGCCTGGCGCTCACCGACCTCGCCGAAGGCAGCAAGGACGTGCGCATGACCTACGCGGAATTGCAGGCGCAGCCGCGGCGCTACAACACCTCCCCGCTGTGGTCGGGGTTGATGAACAACGGCCGGGCTTATGCCCCCTTCACCTATAACGTGGAGCGGCTGGTTCCCTGGCGCACCCTCACCGGGCGGCAGCATTTTTACCTCGATCACGAAATGTACCTTGCCTTTGGGGAAAACCTGCCCACTTACAAGCCCTCGCCCAAATGGGAAGCTTACGGCGACCTGCGGGAAACGCTGAAAAACGGCGAGGCGAAGGTGCTCAACTGCCTCACCCCGCACGGAAAGTGGCATATCCATTCTACTTACATGGAAAACCTGCGCATGTTGACCCTCTCTCGCGGCTGCGAGCCCTGCTGGATCAGCGAGCAGGACGCCGAAGAACTGGGCATCCAGGATAATGACTGGGTGGAAGTGTATAACGATCACGGCGTCTATTGCACCCGCGCGGTGGTCAGTTCGCGGATTCCCAAAGGCGTGTGCATTGTGTATCACGTGCCGGAGCGCACCGTGGGGATTCCCAAATCGCAGGTGCGGGGCAACCGCCGCGCCGGGGGGCACAACAGCTTCACCCGCATCCACCTGAAGCCCAACCTGCTGGCCGGGGGCTACGGGCAGTTCAGCTATCATTTCAACTACTGGGGCCCCACCGCGCCCAACCGGGATACGCACGTGGTGGTGAAGAAGATGACCCGGGTGGAGTTTTGATTCATTATTGATGATTTATGATTGATGATTTTGGCCGCTATCATTTTTCGAGAAGAGATGATGATGCGAAATTAGACTTATTATTGATGAATTCGATCCAGAAGGCGCATTCGTCTGCTTCCTCGATAACGATGCTGAGCTTGGCAGTAAAAGTGGGGGTTGACTGCCCCAGGCAGGCCGCGCGGTAATTTGCCGCCGTCGAGGTTGCCGCCTTGATCAATTGAAGCCGGATGTGTTTTCCTAAAGGAGTCTCCGGCAAACTCATTGCCAGCTTTACACAGCGATGGGCAAACGCTTTGGTTCGCCGTTTTAATTCTTCTTTGTCTATCGTTTTAGTTTTACCCATAGAAATGAGGATTTATGATTGATGATTTATGATTCATTATTCATGGGGGTCGGTTTCCGATCCATGCTTCTCAGTATAGGCGAATAATAAATCATCAATAATCAGGTAGTCTCCCTGTTGAGTGTTGCTAATGGATTCCAGGAGAAAAAAGTCGATTTTTAGACCAATTTTCTGCGATTTTGGACAGTTTCCATAGTAGAAACAAGGTAATTTAGACCAGCAACACTCGATAGGGAGACTACCAATAATCAATAATCAATAATAAATAATAAATCGGAGCCGTGATGGACGTTCGAGCGCAAATTTCAATGGTATTTCACTTAGACAAGTGCATTGGCTGCCACACTTGTTCCATTGCCTGCAAGAATATCTGGACCGACCGCAAGGGCGCGGAGTATATGTGGTGGAACAATGTGGAGACCAAGCCGGGAACCGGCTATCCCACCAAATGGGAAGACCAGGAAATTTACAAAGGCGGCTGGGAGAAGAAACCCGGCGGCAACGCCCGGCTGAAAGGGGCCGGCAAGCTGCGCGGGCTGCTGAATATTTTCCACAATCCCCACCTGCCGGTGATCGACGATTATTACGAGCCGTTCACCTACAAATATCTCGACCTGATCGAATCGCCGGCGGGGGATGACCAGCCCACCGCCCGCCCGGTTTCGCTGATCACCGGCAAGCCGATGGACATCAAAATGGGTCCCAACTGGGATGACGATTTGAGCGGCACCCCGGATTATGCGCGCCAGGATCCCAATTTGAAAGACCTCTCCCCGGCGGAACAGGAAGCGATGTTCCAATTGGAGCGTATGGCCTTTTTTTACCTGCCGCGCATCTGCAACCACTGCCTAAATCCCGCCTGCGTGGCCTCCTGCCCCTCCGGCGCGATTTACAAACGCGGGGAAGACGGGGTGGTGCTGATCAACCAGAAGGTATGCCGCGCCTGGCGCATGTGCGTCACCGCCTGCCCTTACAAGAAATCCTATTTCAACTGGGGTACCGGCAAATCCGAGAAGTGCATCCTCTGCTATCCCCGCCTGGAAGCGGGCTACGCCCCCGCCTGCATGCACTCCTGCGTGGGGCGTATCCGTTACTTAGGGGTGATGCTCTACGACGCGGATTCGATTGCCGCGGTGGTCAACCACGTGGAAAAGGATGTTGACCTGGTGAATCAGCAGTTGGGAATGCTGCTGAATCCTTTTGAAGAAAAGGTCATCCGAGCGGCCAAAGAGAACGGGATTTCCGATTCCACCATCAAGGCGGCGCAGGATTCCCCGGTGTACAAATTCGTGAAGGAGTGGAAGCTGGCGCTGCCGCTGCACCCGGAATTCCGTACCCTGCCGATGCTCTTCTACGTGCCGCCCTTGCTGCCGGTAATGGCTTCCTTGAGCGCGGCGGATCACGGGGAGCAGGCGAAAAAGATGGATCCCATCGCCAAGTTCTGGAACGACGGCTGGCTCTACAATACCAGCACCGAAGAGCTGTGGGGCACCATCGACCAGGCGCGCTTTCCGCTGAAATATATGGCCAATCTATTCAGCGCCGGGGATGAAGAAAAGGTCAAGTCCATTCTCAAAAAACTGATGGCGGTGCGCATTTACCGCCGCTGGAAAACCGTCGGCGACGTGAATGAAGAAAAAGCCGGCGCGATGCTGAAAGACGCCGGCCTGACCGCCGATACCGCGGAAGGGATTTACTACCTCACCTCCCTGGCAAAGTTCGACGACCGTTTTGTGATCCCGCCGGCCCACCGCGAACAGGCCATCGAAATGCTAGAATTTGCCGGGGACACCAAAGGCTCGCTGGGATTCGGGTTTAAGGAGAAGCCGGAACGGGGCTGGTAACAGCGTTTAAGCGTTCAAGCCACCAAAAAGTACGGAAAGTTTCCCATAATAAGGGAGAACGATGATGGATATCGGATTGGACAAAAGCCGGTTGGATCGAAATGTATTTCTAAAATGGTCGGTTATGCTCGTTGCGTTTGTGTTCCTTTTTTCAGGAAGAGGTTATCCGAACAGCCCATATAAAGGAAGCGGCGCTGCCGCAGGGCCGGGGGATTATAAATCGGCGGAGCACAGTGGAAATTCGCCGGAAGCATTTGATTATATTCTGGAACTTTTACCGGGACAGGTTTTTGAGGGTTGGTTTTATTACTGGTCGCTGGGAGGACCGATCTCTGCCGCCCTGCAGGAAAATCCCGCAGTGGGCTGGTTGGAGGTCTCGCCCACCAGTTTTACCTCTGCCTCCTGCGCCGATATTATTGCGGTGAGTTACCAGTTCGCTGCCCCGGCCGTACCCGGAATTTACACCACGGTCATACAGGATTTGAACGGAAATTGGCAGGACACCAATGTTTTGCTATCGGTAACGGATTCCCCTACCTCGGCATTCTTCGGAACGGTACAAATTTACCCCGGGCAATCCCTGGCCCTTTTCGATACCCTGGCCTGGAACGGCTTCTCGAACGTGGGTTGCCTGCCGGTTTATTTCCCCGGAAACTCTTCTACAGGCTCGTACCACACCGATCCGAGTGTTGCCTGGCTTACCTTTCAACCCGCCAGCGGGACAGTGAACGCCGGCGATACGCTAATCGTTGAAAAAACCTTCAGCGAAACCAGCACAGGCACTTTTTCCACTTACGAAGTGCTCCAGGCGGAGTGGTATAGTTTTCCAAGGTTTATTCACTGGACTCTCGATGTAACCAGCCCCATTGGCCCGCTGCCAACGGATGGAATAGCACAACGATTTGAACTTTTGCAGAATTATCCCAATCCTTTTAACCCCGGCACCACCATTGAGTTTATCGTACCTTCCGCATCCCCAACCACGCTTCGCGTTTACGATGTATTGGGCCAAAGAGTGAAGAACCTGCTGGATGAGCGCGTGGGGGCTGGCCGCTACACCGTGAAGTGGGACGGCACCGATGACGCCAGACAGCCGGTAGCCGGCGGAGTGTATTTTTACCGGATGCAGGCTGGAGATTTTGTGGCTGTTAAAAAGATGATGCTTTTAAAGTGATAACCAACCTTCATGCATACGGGACATCATCAGATATCATAATCAATCTCGAACTTTAAGAAGATTTTATGACCTGAATCAGATAAAAAATGAAAGTTTAGACACTATGATTAAATGTTCATTCAATTTAATCTTTTAATGGGGGTTCATTATGAAATGTATTTTGTCATTTTTATATGTGTCAACAGCCATTTTAATTATAGCGATTGGCTCAAATAACATTCAAGCGCAGGCGTCCGAATCCTGGGTGGTTAGATACAACGGTCCTGTAAGCGGAACAGACAAGGCAAATGCTATTGTAGTCGATGCATGGGGGAATGTTTACGTTACTGGATATAGTAGCGGTTCCGGAACATTATGGGATTATGCTACCATAAAATACGATACTGCGGGAGTACAGCAATGGGTTAAAAGGTACAATGGTACAGGCAGTTCCAATGATATTGCCCATGCAATAACCGTTGACGATTCCGGTTTCATTTATGTAACCGGCGGAAGTACAGGAACCGGAAGCAATTATGATTATCTAACCATCAAATATTCTTCTTCCGGCGATACGATTTGGACCCGAAGATACAACGGTCCTAAAAATGGGAAAGATATTGCCTATTCCATTGTATTAGATGATACCGGAAACGTTTATATAACAGGGGAAAGTGAAGGTCTGATTGGCACGCATGGAATCTTTGAGGACTATGCTACAATTAAGTACAGCTCTTCGGGTGAATTTATCTGGGGTGCGAGATACAATGGACCTGCCGGTGACTATGACCGGTCAAACTCAATCACCATCGACGGAAGTGGAAACGTATATGTTGCCGGTACAAGCGATGGAGGAAGCAGCGGAAGCAGTGAGCCTCATTTTGATTATGCAACGATTAAATATAACAACGGCGGCGCTGTTCAGTGGGTCAGAAGATATAATGCCGAAAATGGTGATGAAGAAGCAAAAGCGGTACAGGTTGATACTGTGGGAAATGTCTTAGTGACCGGTTTCAGCTTTAGAACGACTACAGACTATGATTACGTAACGATTAAGTACAACTCTGCCGGCGATACTTTATGGACCCGCTCTTATAACGGACCGGCTGATAATGTTGACAAAGCAAATGATTTAGCGGTGGACGACTTAGGGAATATTTATGTTACCGGATATAGCTACGGCGGATCCGGAACAAATAATGACTTTGTCACCATCAAATATAATGCGTCAGGAGATTCGGTTTGGGTCCGTCGTTACAACGGACCTGCTTCCGGTGATGATAGCGGCGTTGCCCTGGCTCTTGATACATTCGGCAATGCTTACGTTACTGGCAAGAGCACAGGCACTACCACGGCCTTTGATTATGCAACTATAAAATATACTGAGGCCGGAGATGAAGCATGGACAATAAGATATACCAACGGCGGTGCTGGGGGAAGTAGCGATGAACCAACCGGCTTATTTGTTGATGCAATGTCAAATGTGTATGTAACGGGAATGAGTGCGCTCGATTATGCAACTGTTAAATATTCGCAAATAACTACCGGTATTCATCAACTGGGCTATGAGTTGCCGGAAACGTATTTTTTGCAGCAGAACTATCCCAATCCCTTTAATCCCAGCACCACTATTGAGTTTACCGTATCTTCCGCATCCCCAATCACGCTTCGCGTTTACGATGTATTGGGCCAAAGAGTGAAGAACCTGCTGGATGAGCGCGTGGGGGCTGGCCGCTACACCGTGCAGTGGGACGGCACCGATGACGCCAGCCAACCGGTAGCCGGCGGAGTGTATTTTTACCGGATGGAGGCCGGCGATTTTGTGACTGCTAAAAAGATGTTGCTTTTAAAGTAAAAGGCATCCATCAAATTGGTTGCGGAGGCTAAGTCTCCATCCGGAGCCAGAGGATAGATCATACCTCTACCACCCCAACCATATAAATGGAGATTATTATGAAAACCAGGCTATTTATCGGGTTCGCAATTGCTTTCGCCGCATCCTGGTTCATTTCTACGGCATACGGGCAAGGACTTCACGTCAATCATGATATCAAGGACTGCTCGATCGAATTCGATCCGTCGCTGACGCAAAGCCAGTTCCGGGAATTTGTCCGTGAGGGCGGTATGCTCGGAACTTTCAAGTTGCTGGCGCCGGCAGAGCCTCTCGGGGCGAAGAAAATTCAAGTCGGGATCGATTACTCAATTACCCGTATCAATGATGAAGATCCGGCCTGGAACAATACATTCTCGCATCCTCACGAAACACATTATCTCGGCGATGTGAGGGAGATTCCTAAGCTCTTCGCCAGAATGGGTCTTTCCGACAGAATCGATGTTGGCCTCTATTTCACCAGAAATCTGAATGCGAATTACGGATTTCTGGGCGGGGAAATGAAATACGCTCATTTCCAGCAACCAGGGAAGCCCTTTGCATCAGCCATGCGCGCCAGCTATACTACACTGCTGGGCGTCCACGATATGGATTTCCACATTATGAGTCTTGATTATTCAATTAGCAAAAGATTCAATAGGATGACACCCTATCTCGGGCTTGGAGCCAATTTGGCGTGGGCCATCGAAACAACCTCGAAAGTAAACCTTGATAACGAAACCGTTTTGACGCCGCGAGGGATTATAGGAACCCGGTTTTCCTTATCCTTTTTCAGCTTAACGGCTGAGATGGATATTTCTGCACTCTCCACATTCTCGGTTAGAACCGGATTCAAGTTTTAGGACTCAAATGAGTTGATTCTCTCACTCGGGTATATCCGGATGGTAATGAATGATCAATTCAATCACGCAGCGGAAAGAGGCAAACATGAATCAGACGTATCAACAATATGAGTTCATCCTGTCAAAAAATAAAGGCTGACTAGGTCGTGTTGACATTCATTTTGTAAGTATTTGATTCAAAATGAGTTATAATAAAGACCATTTTGGGGGGCGATTATTTATAATGCCCTGTTTTATATAAAATTATTCAGTACCGGACACTTTTGCAGGAGCGGTTAATTATGCCACTCCTTAATATTACGTCCGTTGGTTGTAAAAAGGGGCGATTGTTTTACAGAAGGGATTCCAGGCGACTGATTATTTTAGCTGCATATACCATAGATTATTCTTTAATCCCAAAATACAAAGGAGGTCACTTTACAGAAAAGAACCTGGGGATTGACTATATTGTGATCGGGGAATGAACCGCTGTTCGATTTTTGTTATACTTAAAAACGGTCACAAAATTAATCCTCTGAATATTCCCCTTAATATCATCTTAAATCCACACAGAAAGGAAATTGTATGATTAACAACCAACACACCCCCAAAAATCGCTATCCGGCAACGTGGCTTGGCATGGGAATACTGTTGATATTCCTGTTAAGCGGGTGCTCCGATGACAGCACTACCACCAGCGCCGAAGACCCGGACAGCAACCTGAGAACCCGCTTTAACCTGCAAACCCTGGGAGAAATCCCCTACCCGCCGGATAACCCGCCAGTTCAGGAACGCATCGCCCTGGGGCGTTTGATTTATTTTGATCCCATTCTTGGCGGAGAAAAGGATGTTGCCTGCGCCACCTGTCATCACCCCAATTTTGCTTTTGCAGATTTGAGACAGTTTGCTGCCGGTGTCAGCGGATCCGGCCTGGGACCCAATCGAATTCTCTCAAATTCTGCGGTTAGCGGCGCACCAATTGAACTGGTGCCGCGCAGCTCTCCCACCGTTTTTAACACGGCTTTTAATGGCGATGAAACCGGCCAGCCCAGTCATCGCGGACTCCAGTTTTGGGACGGAAGGAGAGCCGGGCTGGAAGAGCAGGCTTCCGGCCCCATTGCTTCGCGCATAGAGATGCGCGGAGACGCCTATCCCGGGACCAATGCCGAGGCAGAAGCCGCCGCCCTGGACAGCGTTATTGCCCGGCTGCGAGCGATTCCAGAATACATTGACCGTTTCCGCCTGGCCTTTCCGGAAGAGGCGGCCGGCATTCCGGCGGGGGATCCGGCTATCATCGATTCTGCCAATTATGTGCGGGCAATAGCTGCCTATGAGCGGGAACTGGTAACCCGAAATTCTGCTTATGACCGCTATGTTCTGGGTGATGATAATGCTCTGAACAGCCAACAAAAACACGGACTGGAACTTTTTTATGAAAAAGCAAAATGCGTGGAATGCCACAGCAGCCCGATGTTCAGCAATTTTAGTTTTGTGGTGCATGGCACGCCCCAGGAAGGCGGCGGCAAGTCCGTTATCCCCGGTGATGATTGCGGACGGGAAGAGCATACCTTGAATGCCGATGACCGTTACGCTTTCCGGGTTCCCTCCCTGCGCAATGTGGAATTGACGGCTCCTTACATGCACGATGGCGTGTTCGAGAGCCTGGAAGAAGTGGTGCGTTTTCACAACGATGGCGCCCAACCACGCCACTCGGCAATTACGGATGAGATGCTGGATGAACGGCTGCGCGAACCATTGGGATTAACCAACGATGAAGTTTTGGCAGTCGCCGCATTTCTGAGGGCGCTTACCGATCCCGGCACAGCATTACCGGCATATTTGATGACCGTGCCGCAGCAAGTACCCAGTGGATTGACGCCGGTGTTTGGGGTAAGCGATCCCGGTTCCGGGAAGAAATAATGATTGTTGCGGCGCCTGATAGAGCGGAACATGCTTTCTGATATGCCTTGAAATTCACACTGGCGGCGACCGGGTATAAAAAATGAACGGATAGCAGGCAAAGATTGTCCGCTGTCTTTTTGTTTGCTGGCGGCTTATTCTTACAATTCCCGATTTCAGTAGCGGACACTTTTTCCGGAGCGGTCAATCCACATGACCCCATTAATAAAGCGGCGATTATCCTCTGCCGTTCGGCCAGGGTCTGTATTCTTACCGGGGAGTAAATCTTTGATTCGCTCCCACTTTTCGTCGGTGATTTCATAACGTCGCATAGATCTCCTTTTTTTCAGCAACATTATGACAAATTGTTCAAAAAATCAAATGTCAACATACCCTAGTAACCAATAATCAATAGTCAATAGTAAATAATAAATGGAACACTATAGCAAACTGGCCGGATTATTCTGTTACCCCGGGGCTGATTTTCCGCAAATCGTTAGCGAGGTGCAGGAATTGCTGGAACGGCAGTATCCCGCCGCCGGCGCGGAATTGAAGCCGTTTACGGAATTTGTCTCCGGCGCTTCGCCGGCGGAATTGGAGGAATTGTTCAATCGTTCCTTCGAGGTGCAGGCGATTACCACCCTGGATATCGGCTACGTGCTTTTTGGCGACGATTACAAGCGCGGGGCGCTGTTAGTGAATCTCAATCGCGAGCACCGGCAGGCGGGCGTCGATTGCGGAAACGAACTGGCCGATCACCTGCCCAACGTGCTGCGCCTGCTCAGCAGGATGAGCGACATCGAACTGCGGGCGGAACTGGTGCAAAAGATCATCGCCCCGGCGCTGCGGAAAATTATCAGCGAATTCGAGCCGGAAAAAATGGCGCAGAAAAACGCGGTTTATCAAAAGCACCACAAAACCCTGATCGAACGTTCCGCGAACCACGGAACGGTTTATCAACATCCCCTCAAAGCCCTCTACCGTGTGCTGGAAAGCGATTTTGAGATGCAGGAAATCCCCGCGCTGCCGCAAAGCGCGGATTTCCTGAAATCCGTGGGCAGCGAGATGTGAATTGAATCGGAATAACAGGAAGCAGGGGTTGCCGCCCGTATGAAAGGGGCAATTACATTCTACGAAAGATACCGCGAAGCGGTTAAAGATTATAGCCCAGGGTTCACCCGCCTGCGGGGGAACCCTGGGTAACTACGCAACAAATTTACCTAAACCCTGAAAGGGTTTCACAAAATGGGGTCTGTAAAACCCTTTCAGGGTTTTCTGAATCTTTATTTCCCTCTCCCCCCAGGGTTCGTCTTCGCCGAACCCTGGGCTATGATGTTTTACCGCTTCGCGGTATTTATTGAGTGCAATCGTCCTGTCTTGTATGGGGCTATGACCGGGAGGCAAAAACTCTGGAAAAATCATAACCCAAAGGAACCACCATGGCAATTTTAGACAACTTTTTATTGATCGGTTTGCCCTATACGGCGCTGATTGTGTTTTTAGTGGGCACCATTTACCGCTACAAGGCCACCAAATTCAGCTACTCCTCCCTCTCCTCCCAATTTTTGGAGGGACGGCAACTTTTCTGGGGCGCGATGGCCTTTCACTGGGGCATACTCTTCCTCTTCTTTGGGCATTTGACCGCCTTTTTGATTCCCCGCCAGGTGATAGTTTTCAACAGCCACCCCCTGCGGCTGCTGATTTTGGAAGTGAGCGCCTTCTCCTTTGGGGTGATTGTGCTCTTTGGGCTGGTCGTTCTGTTGGCGCGGCGCATCACCAACCCGCGGCTGAAACCCATCACTTCGCGGATGGATATTGTCATTGTGGTATTGCTGATTGCGGAGGTCGTGCTGGGGTTGCTGGTCGCCCTGAACGCCCGCTGGGGCTCCAGCTGGTTTGCCGCGGTGCTCACGCCCTACCTGCGTTCCATTTTCATCCTGCAGCCGGACATCAGCGCGGTCAGCGCCCTGCCCTGGCTGGTCAAATGGCACATCGTGGGCGCGTATTTGATCTTCGGATTGATTCCCTTCTCCAGATTGGTGCACTTGTTGGTGGTTCCGCTACACTATCTCTGGCGGCCGTACCAGCGGGTGCTGTGGGCCTGGCCGCGTAAGAAAGTGCGCGATCCCAACACCGAATGGACGTTTACCAGGCCGGGGAATAATTAATTGTTCAGCCAATTATTTTTTTGGCAGGATTAACGGGATGAACAAGATGAATGATTTTTTGTATCCGGTTCATTCTGCCGCAGGGAAGTGGTGGCCTGGCGAAAAGCTGCTACACGGTGCGCCATATATCCTGTCTAAAAAGACCAAAATGGTTACATTGTGAATTCACTATCAGCAAAAATATTATCCGGCGCGGAAAATTTGCACCCGGCGTATTTTGCCCTGGTGATGGCCACCGGAATCGTCTCTATTGCCGCCCTGTTCCTGGAGTTTCATATTCTTGCCCGGGGCCTGTTCTGGATCAACCTGCTGGCCTATGCGGTGCTGTGGGCATTAACCCTCATTCGTTTGATCCGGTATCCGGCGGCTTTCCGGCGCGACCTGTTTGACCACAACCGCGGGCCGGGATTTTTCACCATCGTCGCCGGCACCTGTGTGCTGGGAAACCAGTTCGTTTTCCTGTTAGAAAATTTTACCATTGCCTTTTATTTATGGGTTCTGGGAGGCGCAATCTGGCTGGTTTTAATTTACACCTTTTTTACCGCGGTAACCGTAAAAGAAGAAAAACCGGGCCTGGAAAAGGGCATCAACGGCTCCTGGTTGATCACGATTGTCGCCACCCAGTCGGTCTCCATCCTGGGCGCCCTGTTAGGGCCCTCCTACGGCCAGAATTCGCAAACCTGGTATTTTCTGATGCTGGCCTTGTTCCTGATCGGCTGCATGTTATATATCCTGGTCATTGCGCTGATTTTTTACCGCTTCATCTTTTTCCGGCTCACGCCGGGGGAATTAACCCAGCCTTACTGGATCAACATGGGAGCGGTGGCCATTACCACCCTGGCCGGCGCCACCCTGATGCACCAGAGCAGCCATTTTCTTTTCTTGCAGGAAATCATGCCCTTTATGAAAGGCTTTACCCTCTTCTTCTGGGCATTTGGCACCTGGTGGATACCGTTATTATTCATATTCGGCTACTGGCGGCATATTTACAAAAAGTTCTCTTTTCGCTACGATCCGCAGTACTGGGGAATGGTGTTCCCCTTAGGGATGTACACCGTGTGCACTTTCCGTTTATCCCAGGTGCTGGATTTAGCGTTGCTGATGTGGATTCCACGTTATTTTATTTACATTGCCCTGGTCGCCTGGGCGGGGAGTTTTGGCAGTTTGCTGTATGAACTCACTATCAACATAATCTCACATAAAACTAAAGGAGCAGCAGTATCATGGAAACAAGAAAAGATCAGTTGATTTTTCAAGATAAAACCGTCGCCGAACTGGTGACCGAAGATTACCGCAAAGCGCAAGTGTTCAAAAAGTTCGGCATCGATTTCTGCTGCGGCGGGAAAAAGAGCGTGGCCGCGGCTTGCGAAGCCAACGGCGTGGATGTGGATGCGCTGGCGCAGGAACTGCGGGCGGTGGAACTGCGGGAAGCTCCCGCCAACGGCCAAAAATTTCAGCAATGGGAAATTGATTTTCTGGCCGATTACATCGTGAACGAGCACCATAAATACGTGAAGGAGAACATTCCCCTGCTGCTGGAATTCACCCAGAAAGTGGCCCGGGTGCACGGGGAACGCCACCCGGAAACGGTGCAGGTGGCCGGGTTATTTCTGGAAACCGCCCGGGAGTTGGATCAGCACCTGGCAAAAGAAGAGCACATTCTGTTTCCTTATATGAAACGGTTGCAAGCCGCCGCTAAATCCGGGCAGCCATTTGCCCGGCCGTCCTTTCAGAGCGCGGAAAATCCCATCCGCATGATGGAAGAAGAGCACGACCACGCCGGCAGCCTGATGAAGCAGATCCGCGAGCTCACCGGCGATTTTACCCCCCCGCCGGACGCCTGCAACACCTACCGGGTCTCCTATTTCAAGCTGCAGGAATTCGAGGATGATCTGCACCGGCATATCCATTTGGAGAACAACATCCTCTTTCCCAAAACGCTGGAATTAGAGCGGCGGTTGATACAGCAAAGCGAGAATTGAGCCAAACAATAACCACCCTAACCTCCCTCCCGGATGTTCTAAACCTCCGGGAGGTTTTACACGGAAAGAAAAAATGTTTGATTTCAAAAAGCTCCAGGAAACCGATCCGCTGAAGCGGGTGGTGGAAAAGCAGACCGAGCAGGAAGAATTTTCCCCCATGAACCCGCCGGACGCTTACTCTCCGCCAGGAGGGGAGACCATTCCCTATGAAAAACTGCCCCCTTTCCTGCAAAAACTGGTCGATGAGCACCGCAATAGCTTGCAGGAACTGGAAGCGTTCGAAGAAGTTCTTTCGCGACTTCGACAACAGGGATTAAAACCGGATAAAACAGTGGACCAGGGGCTGAGGCGGTTTTTCTGCTTTCTGGATGAAAACATCGTTCGCCATAATTTGAAGGAGGAAAAAATCCTCTTCCCCTTGCTGCAAGAGCGGTTATTGGAAAAAGGGGAGCACAGCAAAGGCCGCTATCCCAAAACCGCCGTGGATATGCTGGAAGACGACCACATCAAAACCATGCAGTTGGCGGCGGTGGCCTTCAACTTCCTGGGGCTGGCGGCGCGGCTGCCGGACGCCGCCTCCCGCGCCCTGACGCTGGACGCCGCCCTGGAGCAGGGAAAAGAGCTTGTGGAACTGCTGCGCCTGCACATTTTCCGCGAGGATAACGTGGTGTTCGCCTTAGCGGTGAAACACATCGCCGATAACGAATTCCGCGAGATGGAAGCAGGTTTGGCAATTCTGGAGGGATTGATTTCATAGAGACCAGCGCTACAGATTACATATACTCAAAGGATTAAACTTTGCGTTTTGATCGGGATGTCCATCCCGCTTACTCGGGATGGGCCCCGTCGAATAAATAACTTCACAAAACAAATTCAACAGAGGAGAACCCTGATGGAAGCACAATTAGATCTTCACAATTACTACCGCCTGCCCTGGAATTTAACCGACAATGCGATTTCCTGGCTGGAGCCAACCTGGAAATGCAATATCTACTGCGAGGGGTGTTACCGCATTAACGATCCGCGCGGGCACAAATCCCTGGAAAGGATCAAAGAAGAAATGGCGGTTTTCAAAAAATACCGCCGCACTGACGGGGTGTCCATTGCTGGCGGGGATCCCCTGATTCATCCGAAGATCGTTGAGATTGTCCGCATGGTTGCCGAAGACGGCTTAAAACCGGTCCTGAACACCAATGGCGTGGCGTTGACAAAAGAGTTGTTGAAAGAACTGAAAGCGGCCGGCGCTAAAGGATTCACTTTCCACGTGGACAGCAAGCAACACCGGCCACACTGGAAAAACAAAACGGAGCTGGAATTGTGCGAACTGCGGCAACAGTTTGCCGATATGCTGCACGAGGTCGGCGGGCTTTCCTGCGCCTTCAACTCCACCGTTTATGGGGATACCCTTCCTTATGTCCCGGACCTGGTGGATTGGGCGCAAAAGAATATTGACAAAGTGCACGTCATGGTATTTATCGCCTTTCGCGCCGCGGACCTGGACGGGCGTTTTGATTACTACGCCGGGGGGGAAAAAATAGATATGAGCAAAGTCCCTTACATTAAACCAGGTGGCCGCCGAACCGATATTCTATCCACGGAAGTATATACCGCCATTAAAGAACGCTTCCCGGAGTTCGACAGCGCCGCCTACCTGGGCGGAACCAGTAAGCCGGACTCTTTCAAATGGCTGTTGAGCGGGCGCATCGGCACTAAAAAGAAAATTTACGGATATGTCGGGGCGAAATTCATTGAAATGGCGCAAATGTTCCATCATTTATGGCACGGGCGCTATTTGGCATACACCGATCCCAAAGTTCATCGCCGCGGGAAATCCATGCTCCTGCTCTCGCTGTTTGATCCGCGCCTGCGGAAAATCGCCGGGAATTATTCCCTCGCCGCTATTAAAAATCCTCTCCGGCTATTTTCCCGGCTCCATTACCAACCCATCATGATTATCCAGCCCGTCGATATTCTGGAAGACGGAACGCAGAATATGTGCGACGGCTGTCCCGATATGACGGTGCTGGATGGCAAACTGGTATGGTCCTGCCGGCTGGAAGAGCCGATGAGATACGGCTGCTTTGCGCATACAGTGCCGAATAAAGATAAAATAGCAAGCACTTGAAGCACAAAGGATAAAAAAGCAACAAATAACCCTTAACGAGTATAAGCGGAAAGTAATATTTCTCGTTCAGTTTAACACCCCCGCTAATTATTGAGGCAGGCTTTCAGTGAGGGAAAATTGAAAAAAATCATAATGTATTGTGGCATGTTTTGTATGGCGCTGCTGCTCTTAGCAGCTCTGGTTCCCGGATGCTCCAAAGAGAGTGCCGCCCCTGAACCTCCTCTTCCCGGAAATGATACGGCTTTCCAGCTTTTGGATTTTAATTCTGCTGATAAATGCCAGGGCTGCCATCCCAATCATTATAATGAATGGAAAGGTTCCATGCACGCCTACGCCTTCATGGATCCCATCAATACTCTCTGGATGGAACAGGTGCGCGCCGAGGTTGGCGCGGAAAAATTAGGCGCGTTCTGCGTGCAGTGCCACAGCCCCATCGGGGTGCTGACCGGGGAAACCCCGGTTGGCTTCGACAAAGAAACTGTGGATCCCCTGGTAAAAGAAGGCATTACCTGCGACGCCTGTCACCTGATGAAAGAGCCTTCCCCGACCGCGCAGGGGGAAGCTCAATTTCACTATGACGTGAGAAGCGGGAAAAAGTACGGCTCCATCATGGACCCCGCTCCTAACAGCTTTCACGAGTCGGAAGGCACGGTTTATTTCAGCATTTCCAACGCCTGCCTGCCCTGCCACGACCTGGTAAACCACCAGGGATTGCCGGCGGAGATAACTTACAGCGAATGGCTCTACAGCCCTTACGCCGGAATGGGCGTGGAATGCCAGGATTGCCACATGGAAACCTATTCGGGACAGGCAGCGGTGGGTGGGCCGCAGCGGGAATTCCTCCACCGCCATGATTTTGCCGGGGTGGATATTGCTTTAACGGACAATTTTCCCAATATGGATGTGCAGCGCCAGAAGGTGGAGCAGCTTTTACGAAATGCGGTCACATTGGAGGTGGAAATCCCGGACGCCGTTCAGGCAGGCTCGCTGCTGCCAATTAAGGCGACGGTGATCAATGACAAAACCGGGCACGACATACCCTCCTCGGTAACCTTTGTGCGGCAAATGTGGTTAGAGGTGACCGTTAGCAGCGGCGCGGATACCCTCTACAAATCCGGCTATTTTGACGCCAATGGAGATTTGATGGATGAACATAGCGCGCTGAATCCCAACGGGGACCCGGATCTGGTATTGTTTCAAAGCGCCCTGTTCAAAAACGGTCAGCCGGCCAATGTGTTTACGGCGGATTCTATCCGCATCGGGAGCATTGCGCCGTTTCAGTCCAAAACCGCCCTCTATTCCATTCCCCTCCCCGCAAACCCCGGAAGCACAATTGAAACGCGGGTTCGCCTGCGCTTCCGGCCCTTTCCCCCTTATTCCATCCGCGACGGCGCCTCCGAATTGATCGATAGAATTCCGGTTTTCGAGATGGCGGAAAGCGAAAAGAGCGTTATCGTGCTATAGTGTTATACTCGCGCCGACGGTTTCCGTCGGCGCGCACGATCGAGACGCTCCGCGTCTCGACAGGGCGGCGCAGAGCGCCGCCTTGAAGCGATCCAACGCAGAACGTTGGATCGCGTGAAAACACTATATCACCGTAACACTCCGGCGTTCCTGATTATACTGGATTCTGTTGGTCTAAAGTTTTTTCGCCACTCGGGGCTGAAGCCCCGGCGATTTTATTATGATATTCCTTTGCTCCCCCCGATAAATCGGGGGGCTATTCAATTGTTTTGCTAATGATTGAATAGCCTCGCTCTTCAGAGCGGGGATTTCAAAGGTACCAAAGATAATCTCAGGGGCTTTAGCCCCTCGTAATGAAAAAAAACGAGAATTATCGAATACCAACAGAATCCGTTATCAACAGCGGCGTTCAAAACGCGTACATATACAAATACAACGGCTCCCCGGCCCGGAAATAGGGAATCGCCGGGACAATGTTGCGGAAGGCCGGGGGAATCTGTTTCCAATCCAACAGCGTTTCCAGCGCCCGGTCGGTGGGGAAACCGGTCTCGAACAGGCGTTCTAAAAAGGTTTTGAGCTTCGGGTAAATGGCCAGGCGCACCGGCTCGTCTTCCGGGATGCCGGACATCCGCTTGGCAATCTTCACCGCGGTATCGAAATCCCCCAACACGTCCACCAGGCCGTTTTGCAGCCCCTGCTCCCCGGTCCACACCCGCCCCTGGCCGATGGCGTCCACCGCTTCCGCGCTCATGTCCCGCCCGTCCGCCACTTTGCCGATGAAATCCCGGTAAAATTCTAAGATCGCCTGGTACATCAACTCCCGCTGTTCGGGGGTGAATTTCCGGGTTTCGCTGAAGATATCCGCATTTTTGCCGCGCAGGATCATCTCTTTGTTCATGCCGATCTTATCATAGAGCTTCTTCATGGCGAACTTTCCGGCAAATACCCCGATGCTGCCCACGATGCTGTTGGGGTGCGCCACGATGGTATCCGCGGCCATGCTGATGTAATATCCCCCGGAAGCGGCGACGTCGGAGATGGAGACGATCACCGGCTTCTGCTTGCGGGCTTCCACTACCTCCCGCCAGATCACGTCCGAGGCGGTGCCGGAGCCCCCGGGGCTGTCGATGCGCAGAATGATCGCTTTCACGGATTTATCTTCCGCGGCCTTGCGGATGCTGTTGGCCATCCCTTCGGAAGTGATCAATCCGTCCTGCCCGAACTGGTTTTCCCCCCCGATGACAATAGTGCCCACACCATACACCACCGCCACGGTATGTTTGGCGGTGAGGCCCAACTGCGAAAAGGAGACGTCTTTATAGCGGTTCCAGGAAACCAGGTAGGATTTTTTCTCTCCCCGTTCCTTCAACCACTCTTTGAATTCGTTGTAATACATTACCGTGTCGATCAAGCCGTTTGCACGGGCTTCATTGAGGGAGAAATATCCCCGGTCGATGTGCCCGCGCACGGCGGCTTCATCGAGGTTGCGGGCGGCCGCCAGGGTGGAAACGAAGCGGGCATAATACTGGTCGAGAACGGAATTGATCACCTCCCGCTGCGCCTCGGACATATCCTCCCGGGTAACCATATCCGGGGCGTTTTTATATTTTCCGATGGCCACGAAATCCGCCTCGATCCCGATTTTATCGAGCGTTTCCTTCAGGAAGACCGGCTCGCTGGCCAGCCCGTTGATGAACAGCATCCCGCTGCCCAGTCCCACGATGGAGTCGGCCACGGAGGCGAGGTAGTACTCCTTGTTCCCGGCCACTTCCAGGTAGGCATGGATCGGCTTCCCGGAGGATTTGAAATCCGCCAGCGCATCGCGGAGCTCCTCGGCTTTGGCCCAGCCCATGGCCATTCCCAGGGGGCGCAGGATAATCCCGGTGATTTTTTCGTCGATTTTGGCCTTGCGGATCACCTGCAAGAGGGTTTGCATGGACAATTCGGCGGATTCCCCCATCGCTTCAATGACCGGGTCATCCACGGCGCGCTCGGCGATTTCTCCGGACAGGGTCAATTCCAATATGGAATTTTCTACCACTTGAGGGGCCCCTTCGGAGATGCCCCGGGTGAAAAAGCGCAGAAAAAAATATGCCCCGGCCAGGCTTAAAATGATAA
>WYBG01000206.1 GCA_011526015.1 Deltaproteobacteria bacterium
CCCTGCGATGGCAGCCGGGCTCACAGACCATATTTGGACTTTGAGAGAATGGGTTACTTTCCCAGCAAAAAAACAACTTTATGATTCCTCTTAAACTCTAAGTTATAATAAGACACCAGGCAAATTTACTCCAATAATTTTTTTTACTGTGTATCCTTTTTGCTGAAGCCCCTCCTTTGAATTTATCACAACTCTCAATTCTCGCACACCTAACAACGGATCAACTTACCGAACTTCACTGAAACAGTCAATAGATGGGGATATTTTTAACACGTAAAGGGTTATCGAGGCTATTCCCCTATTGATTGGAGGCTGAGAATTATGTATAATTGTCCCGGTTATAGGTTTAGTGTTTGGGTCTAACCGGAAGGTTGAATCATGCTAATAAACCGAGGACATAATCACAAAATTTGCGAGGAATATTTCCATGCCAGCGTTTGAGAAATTAGGGGTGTTTTATCTTGGGAAAAAAACCAACCCCCAAAGCGGCGAATTAAGCCCGGAGTACCTGCTTTATGAATCGAAAGACCTCTGCACCCATGCCATGTGCGTGGGCATGACCGGCAGCGGAAAAACCGGTTTGTGCATCGGCCTGTTGGAAGAAGCGGCCATCGACAATATCCCGGCGATTATTATCGACCCGAAGGGAGATTTGGGGAACCTGCTGCTGGCCTTCCCGGAACTGCGCCCGGATGATTTCCTCCCCTGGATCAACACCGATGAGGCGCGGCAGAAGGGCGTTTCCGCGGAGGAATTCGCCCGGGAGCAGGCGGAATTGTGGAAAAATGGGCTGGGGGAATGGGAACAGGACAGCGAGCGCATCCGCCTCTTCAAACAGGCGGCGGATTTCGCTATTTACACCCCCGGAAGCAGCGCCGGGCTGCCGGTTTCGATTGTGCAATCCTTCGCCGCGCCCTCTGCCAAAGCGATGGAGGATCTGGATTTGCTGCGAGAACGCATCCAGACCACTGCCTCCGGTCTGCTGGAACTGTTAGGCATCAAAGCCGATCCGCTGCAAAGCCGGGAGCACATCCTGCTTTCCAACGTTATCGAACACTCCTGGATGGCCGGCAAAGACCTGGATTTGGGCGAATTGATCCGCATGATCCAGACCCCGCCGGTTACCCGCATTGGGGTATTCGACGTCGAATCGTTTTATCCTGCCACGGAGCGCTTCAAACTCTCCATGACCCTGAATAACCTGCTGGCCGCCCCGGGATTCAAAACCTGGATGGAGGGAGAGGCGCTGGACATCGACCGGATGCTCTATACCGCGAACGGCAAACCGCGCACGTCGATCTTCTCCATTGCGCATTTATCCGATTCCGAGCGAATGTTTTTCGTAACCCTGCTGCTCAACCAGGTATTGGGGTGGATGCGCGCCCAGCCGGGAACCACCTCGCTGCGGGCGCTGCTGTACATGGATGAAGTGTTCGGCTTCCTGCCCCCCATCGGCGAGCCGCCCTCCAAAAAACCGCTGCTGACCCTGCTGAAACAGGCCCGCGCCTTTGGGCTGGGGGTGGTGCTGGCCACCCAGAACCCGGTGGATTTGGATTATAAAGGGCTGTCGAACATCGGTACCTGGTTCATCGGGCGGCTGCAAACCGAGCGGGATAAAGAGCGGTTGGCCGACGGGCTGACCTCTGCCAGCGCCCAAACCGCCGGATGGGATGTTTCAACACTGATGAATACCATTTCCAATTTGAAGAAACGCCAATTCTTGATGCAAAACGTCCATGCCAAACAGCCGCAGTTGTTCGGAACCCGCTGGGCGATGTCCTACCTGCGCGGCCCTCTCACCCGCGATCAAATCAAGCTGCTGATGAAAGAGCGGGTTGCAGAAATCCCGCCTATCGCGCCTGCCCGGCCGGTTGCGGCTTCTCACGCGGCCGCGGGAGGGCGTCTCTCTACCCGCCCGCAACTGCCCCCGGAAATCCGCCAATACGTGAGCCCGGCCGGTAAACCGGCGGCGGGGGGAAAGGTGGTTTACCATCCTTACCTGGTGGCCGGGGGCGACGTGCAGATTTTCAACAATACCTACGGGGTCGCCCAAAGCGAGCAGCTTGCCCACGCGCTGCCGATGGAAGAGGGCGGCCCGGGCCTGGCCTGGGAACAGGCGTTCAGCTTTAGCTTTGAGCCGGGGATTCTAAGCGGGCAGGCGGTAGAGGGAGCGGAATATACTTCAATGTCTTCGGAGGCGGCCAAACCTTCCACTTACAATCGCCTGGACCAGGATTACGAAAACTTTGTGTTTCGGAATTATCAATTACTCCTGTGGAAGAGCGCTTCCACGGGGCAGTTATCGCGCCCCGGGGAAGCGGAGCGAGATTTTCGCATCCGGCTTTCACAAACCGGGCACGAGCGCCGCGACCTGGAAATGGATCGCTTAAAACGCCAATACGCTTCCAAAATCGCCACCCTGGAGCGGCAATTATTGGCCGCCCGCCAGCAGGTAGAGCGGGAAGAAGACCAGTACAAACAAAAGCAGATGGACACCGCCATTTCCGCCGGCTCTTCGCTGTTGGGAATGCTGTTGGGCGGAAAAAAAGGCCTGAAAGGCGGGGTTACCCAGGCGGCGCGTTCTGCGACCCGCATGTCGAAAGAGAAACAAGACGTGGAGCGGGCGCAGGAAAAAGCCGCTCAGCTGGAAGCGCGGTTGCAAGAGTTGCAGGCGCAGCTCCAGAGAGACGTGGAGAAAATCAGCGGCCAATTCGACCCCATGTTAGAAACCTTGCAGCAGATTGTTCTTCGCCCGAAAAAAAGCGACATCCTGCAGCGCTGGTACGGCATTCTCTGGGTTCCCTTCCTGCACCGGGATGACGGCACCCGGGAGTCGCTGGTTGCGCAGATCGGGTAAGAGGTGGAAAGTAGGCAGTAGGCAATTAGGCAGTAGGCAATATATCGCAAACAACAGGTAATAATTACCTTTTAGAATTCTGCTTACTGCATAATAAACAAACACGGTTCAACAGAATTCGCATATGAAACTTAGAATCATAATCCCAATCATATTCCTGCTAACTCTTGCAGCCATGAGCCAGGAAGTTAAAATTCTCCGGGAATTTCGCCATTACGGGATGTGCGACGCCTCCGCGGCGGTGGCATTGTCGCCCAACACCTTCGCGGTCGCCAATGATGAGGATAATTTCATCAGGGTGTACCGCAGCGATAGCAGCGGCGCTTACCTGGCGGCGCTGGATGTTTCCGGCTATATGAAGGAGGAGCTTGCGCTCAAGGAGTCGGACCTGGAAGGCGCCGCCATGATCGACGAGTCTATTTTTTGGATTACTTCCCACGGGCGCAATAAAAAGGGCAAGCACCGGGAAGCGCGGCATCATTTTTTCGCCAACCGCATCCATCTGGAAAACGGCCAATATACCCACCGGCAAATTGACAGCGCCTACACCGGTTTATTGGAGGATATATTGTCCGATCTGCGCTATTCCCAATACGGCCTGGAAGAAGCTGCCAAATTAGCTCCCAAAGATTCGGGCGGCCTGAATATCGAAGGATTAGCGGCTACCCCGGATAAACGGTTGTTGATCGGTTTCCGCAACCCGGTTCCGGCGGAAAAGGCCCTGCTGGTTCCGCTGGAAAATCCCTTTGAGGTGCTGCGAGGGGAAAAAGCGATTTTGGGCGATCCCATGGAGTTGCCGTTGGGCAATTTAGGTATTCGCAGCATTGCATACTGGCCGGCGAGGGGATTTTACCTGATAGTGGGCGGGCCGCATCACAGCGACAGCGGGGAAAATTTCCGGCTATTCCGCTGGTCCGGAGATCCCGCCCGCACCCCGGCGCCGGTTGAAGGGATCGATCTGAAGGGATTCAACATCGAAGCGGTGGTGATTTATCCCGACAAGGCAGACCGGGTGCAACTGCTCAGCGACGACGGAGCGCTGAAACGGGGAAAAAAAGAATGCAAAAAGTTGCCGGATAAAGACCGGAAGAAGTATTTCCGCAGCATTTGGGTGGAACTGTGACTCAGGAGCCAGGCTACAAGGAGAAATGAGGGATGAATATGAAATGTGGTGCAAAATGAATTTTGCACTCCTGACTCTTTGCAATGACAGTGCC
>WYBG01000207.1 GCA_011526015.1 Deltaproteobacteria bacterium
CGATTTTTACGCCGAAGGCGTTAGACATCACAGCCCAGGGTTTCCCGCTTGCGGGACACCCTGGGGAATGTACGATGGGGAAATGGCTCCCATACCCCAACGGGGTTAAACAAAAAATGCGGGATATGAGACCATTTCAGGGTATATTGATTGGGTTGCACATTTGTAGTCCCAGGGTGTCCCGCAAGCGGGAAACCCTGGGCTATAATGTGACACCCCGTACACAGTAGCAACTTTCGAGTTCACGCGTGAATTTCACTATTGTCGAAAACCAGAACTATGAAATAAAGGTTCGGAAACAAAGAAAATTTCTTGCATTGAGAAATCCTTTGAGGAACATTAATGAGTTATATTGAAATGGTTTACCCTGAATTTGATCATAATTTTAGATCCCCTTTTCCTCAAAGGAGACGATTTTGTCTAAGCGAGGCAGCCCAAGGCAATTATATTTTGAGTATAAGTATGACCGGCTGTTGGCTAGCTAAGAAGCTCTCGCAGATATATGCTCTTTTGGTTCCTGTGGGATTCAGGGTTGAAATTGTTGGATTTTCTAATCTGATCTGGATATATTAGCGGAGTTTAAGCGAATTCCCTGAATCAGGATGGCAATTTAAACGAAATACTACATGAAAAAACTTGACGAGAAAATTAATGTCGGGTACTTTTTGGCGGGGCTGGGTATCCTTATCGGGCTGGGTATCCTTTTTTATGTATATGACTACTTCAAACTCAAAAATAGGGATTCCTTTGCCGCAACCCAGATCTTTTTTGCCGATAATATCTCCAACGCCCACCAGAAACTCATCGAGCGTTTCAATGAAGAATACCGGGGGCGAATCGAGGTTATCCCGATTAATTTGCCGTTTTCGAAATTCAGCACCAATGAGCGCAAGGAGTTATTAGCAAGATCGCTGCGCAGCAAAAGCGACCGCATTGACGTGTTTGCGGTAGATTTGATCTGGGTTCCGCGATTTGCCCGCTGGGGAGAACCGTTAGGAATGTACGTTCCGGTAAATGAACGTTCCCGGATTTTGGAAAGCGCCCTGCAATCTTGTTATGTCGAGGAGCAATTGGTTGCCATTCCTTTTTATATTGATGTCGGGATGATGTATTATCGCCGGGATATTTTGCAGTCGTTGCCGGATTATCCGCAATTAAAAGAAAAATTAAAAAACGCGCTTTCCTGGGAAGAATTTATTGAACTGCACCGGCGGCTGCCGCGCCTGAACCATCCTTTTTATATGTTTCCGGCCAAAAATTATGAAGGCCTGGTGTGCAGTTTCATTGATCTGCTATCATGCCAGGAGCAGTCCATTTTTGCCGGGGATTCCGTGCAACTGAATACCCCCGCCGCCCGGAAAAGCTTGCAGTTGCTGGTGGACCTCGTTCACGATTACCGGATGACCCCGGCAGTGGTAACGGAATTTGATGAGATGAACAACTACCGCTACGCTCTGAACCACGACGCCCTTTTCTTCCGGGGCTGGCCGGGATTTTTGCGCAATTTCGACGCCTTCGACAGCCCGGAAATGAAAGACAAGATGAAAGATGTGGAACCGGCGGCGTTACCTTATTTCCGGGGGCACAAGGCGGTTTCGGTGTACGGCGGATGGAATTTGATGATCTCCAAATTTTCTGCTAAAAAGAGCGCCGCCCTGGAATTTATTCGATTTACGTTGAGAGAAGAGAACCAGGAATTAATGTACGGGGAAGGGGGTTATCTCCCGGTGAACGAGGCGGTTTACCAGGATTCGCTCTTTTTGAAAAGAAATCCGGAGTTGAATTATTATCGCCAACTGCTGCGGAATGGGGTGCACCGGCCCTTTGTGGTGGATTATACCAAAATATCGGATGTGATTTCTTATTACCTTCATTCCGCTATTAAAAAGGATATTTCCGTTCCGCAGGCGTTGGCGCGGGCAACAGAAGCGATCAATTCCAAAGAAGTATTAATAAGATGAGGTATCTTTCTCATGAGTTCCCCCAGGCCGGGTTTTTTAGAAAGGTTCAAGAAATACCATTTTGAATTAAAGCACCTGCTGGTCATTTTTTTTGTGCTGGTCTTTTTTTTAATCCTGATCTCCTTCGTCCATAAAACCTCGCTGCAAGAATTGCTGGTGAATACCCAGGACTGGTATCAGCAGGACTCCGCGGAAAGAATGGCGAATTTAACCGCAACCTCCCTGGAACTGCTCCTGGAAACCACCGGAGAGGCCGGCACCCTTACTACGGAAGAGGTGCAGCAGACCATTCAGGCCTTCAATATTATCCTGAGCCAGCAAAAACTACAGCAAAATGTTTACGAGGTTTGCATACTGGTGCAGCAAGGGCAGGAAATTTTTGCCATCGATGACGGGAAAACGCTCTATGATTATTTTTTTGCCGACAAAAGCAAATTGCCCGCTCCTGACGAAAGCCATGCGAAAGCGATCCGCTATTACCGGGAAAATCTAAAAAACCAGTTAATGGAAAATGAACAGATTTACAGCGTCCGGGAAGGGGAGCAGGTGTTTCATGTGTTTGTGCCCTTTGTGCCCAAGGGAGAATTTGTCGGGGCGGTGTATATTAAAAATATCCCGGATTTTTCCTTCATTACCCGCAAGATCATCACCAGTTACGACGAAACCGCCCTGATTTTCGCTTCCCTGATTACCCTGGGCTTGATCGCTATGTTCTACATTTCTTCTTACACCGTAAAGGAACGCGATGAAACCCAGCAACTGCTGTTTCAAGAACAGGAAAGATACCTGATGGAAAAAGTGGATCGCCAGAAAGAAGCATTGTTCACCAAACGGATTTACCACACCCACCATAAAGCGGAAAAGGTGATGGGGTTTATCAAGGATGATCTGCGCAATCTTTCCGGCGACAATATCGCAGAAACCCGGCAGCGCCTGAACCGCTACGCCAATTTTGTTTCCCGGGTGATTTACGATATGAAGTGGTACGACCCCCCGCTCCAGGCCATCCGCAATCCGCTTTTTCGAACCAACCTGAACGAGGTGATCCGCTTCATCGTGCAAAACATTTTTTTGCGAACTTCCATTAATGTTACCTATCAATTCAAACTGGATCTGGATGAAAATCTGCCGCCGGTTTCCATCAACGAATTTGTGGCCTGGGAGGTGCTGGAACCGCTGCTGCAAAATTGCGTGGAACACTCCGGCGATGAGGAGATTATCATATCGGTCAAAACCGGGTATTCGGCGGAACAGAAAATCTCGCAGATTACCATCGGGGATAACGGCAGGGGGTTTAAGCCCGAACTGTTGGAAGAAAGCGAGCAGGGGGTAAAGAAACTCTTTTTGGAGAACATTTCCACCAAAGAAAGCAGCCAGAATGCCGGTTACGGCTGCTACATTGCTTACGAAATTTCCACCCGCCGCTGCGGCTGGCTTCTGGATGCGGAAAATCTCCCGGAAGGCGGCTGCCGCTATATTATTACCATTCCCAATCAGGTGAGTTGATTGTGATAAGGAAAATAGAGGTTGAAATTCCCCTCCTTGATAAGACTACGGGTTATACACAAGTGAGGATGGGAAGGGGTAAAACGGAGCAATATTTAGGACAACGTAAACAATGAACTGCCGGTTCGTTCCTTTTCACCCGGGTTTTTCAAATTTAGTTTTCAATACCGATCACGTTTGATATTTTATGCCCTATGGAACAACAACTACAAGTAACCAGTGAACGTGTTGACGATATACCC
>WYBG01000208.1 GCA_011526015.1 Deltaproteobacteria bacterium
GGGTATATCGTCAACACGTTCACTGGTTACTTGTAGTTGTTGTTCCATAGGGCATAAAATATCAAACGTGATCGGTATTGAAAACTAAATTTGAAAAACCCGGGTGAAAAGGAACGAACCGGCAGTTATCACGTAGTCTTTGAAAATTGCGGAGAGGAATAGGAAGCAGAGCATCGTAAGGAGTTAGCGACACAAGGTTTGTCACGTTCCCGGCTTATCCGGGATCGTGACGCCAGGGGCGGGAAGCCCTGCTTTCCATTCCTCCTCGCAATTGTCAAAGAGCACGTGGTAAGACACGTTAAGCGCCGGGTTTAAAGGGTTCGGCTCAGGCGGGTGCCGGCGGGGAGCGCCCTGATTAATGGTTCCCCAGGGCCTGGTTCTGCAAAAGCATAAACAATTCTTCCCCGTTCTTATAATCTTTCTTCTCGATCTTAGACAGCCATTCGGCGTGTTGGATATAGGCAACCGCCAGGCGCGCCTTCTCGCGAATGGTCTCGGAACGGCTGTTGTTGGCCAGGCGAATCAACTGGCCGACGATTTCATAATTGTACTGATCCGGGTAGAACATTTGATATTTGACTACCTGGAAAATCGCCGACTCGATCAGGCCGTTATTATCCGATTTCAACGCCATCAGGTAATTCTGCGGGGCTTTTTCTACCACTGCTTTGCTTTGAGCGAACGCGCCCAATGAGAGGGCGGCAACCAGTGCAATGATGAATGATTTCATGGCATTCTCCTTTTTGTTATCCGCTTATTGTTTACGGCCGGGCGATACAAGAGATGTCATGTACGGGTAAAGGGTTGTCAAAAAATGTCATTGAGCCTGGCAGCGCAGCCTCTCAACCGCGAAACAACAACGCCGCTCGAGGTCTTCCGCACCACTTTGCGGCGCCATCCGCAGCAGGCAATGCTCCGGCATTCCGCTGCCTCCCGAACCGCCGCCCGATTTATTTTCCGAATGGAGTTTCAGGCAATAACCGGCTTATATTCAAACCTTAAATAACGGGATCAGCCTATGCACGAAATGTCGATTGCGCAGAATATTTTGGAGATCGTGGAAAGCGCCCTGCGCGAAAATCCCGGCAGCCGGCTGAAAAAAGTAATGGTAAAAGCGGGGGAGCTGGTAGCGGTGGTGCCGGATTCCCTGCAATTCTGTTACCAGGCCATCACGGCCGGAACTCCCCTGGAAGGTTCGGAGCTGCTGATCGAAGTGATCCCGGTGCGGGCGCGCTGCGAGAGCTGCGGCAGGGAGTTCAAGATCGAATCCTTTTTTTTCGTATGTCCCCATTGCGAGAGCACGCAGGTGAAAGTGCTCAGCGGGCAGGAGCTGCAAGTGAGCGAGTTGGAAGTGGAGTGAGCTTTAAAACGGTTCATCATTCCACCCGAACGGTTCAACGATGGGCTAAATAGGTTCATCATTCCACCTAAACGGTTCAGCGATGAACTAAAGCGGTTCATCATTCCACCCAAACAGTTCAGCGATGAACCAAAACGGTTCATCATTCCATCAAAAAGATGCAACGATGAGCCCCGAAGGCGGATCCTCGAGCCGGGTGGGGTCGCCGCTCCGGCGCTGCAAGGTTTTTTTCGCTTAGGTTATTCCTTAAAATTCCACAAATTATCCCATCCGGAAAATAAATTCACCCGGCGGGAACGGAAAAGATGGATAAGCTCGGCAAATATCGCTCGAACGCCCACGCAGTCATCATCCCCCCTTTCAAATTTTATAATCTATTGTTTTGTGCCTTCCTATCGACTATAATTGGGCGAAACAGGAAAAAGAAGGGGCTGGATAAACCCTGGCCCGGAGGCGCCGCAATGCGGGCAGTAATCCCTTCGGGGAAAGTACAGGGAAAACCGCAGGGGAATTGCGAATAACGAAGATCATTTTGTCGAAGATTCTCGAAATCCGATTTTCGTATTGCCGGTTCTAAGTTTCGCGCTTCTGGCGAATTCCGGGAGGATGCAGCAAGACGGTTTTTCCACCCCCTAAGTTGAATCGATCACTTACAGGGCAGTTATGAAAGGCAAAGGGAGTCATCCGGTAGGGATTTTCTGCGTCATTTTTGCCTGCCTGGTTGTCGCTTGTTTCTCGCCCACCCTGTTATCCCAATCCAAATCATTTAGCGGCCAATGGATATCTTCCCTGGGAATGCTGACTCTCACCGTCAGCGGCTCCGATGCCAGCGGAACCTGTTCTGCCGGCGGCGCCAGCGGTACCCTGGAGGGGAAACTGGCTCGCAACGGGCGGTTATTCACCGGCAGATGGAAAATGGATAACCGGGAAGGGCGGGCAGTATTCCGCCTCCTGGATGACGGCAATGCCTTTACCGGGCGCTGGTGGAGCGGAACCGACCGGCCCGGGGGGGATTGGATCGGGGTGCGCGCCAATAAAGAACAGGCTGCAACGGCCATATCCGCGCAGAATTTCTCGGGCCGCTGGCTTTCCAACTATGGCGCGATGAGCCTGACAGTGTCCGAGCTGGCCGTCAACGGGGAATTTGCCGGGCAGCGCAATCGCGGTACTCTTCGTGCAGAGTTAGACCGGCGCACCCATAAACTGATCGGGAACTGGGCAGACGCCAGCCATAAGGGACGCTTCATTTTTCAGTTATTGCAAGGCGGAAGCGGTTTCCTGGGGGAATGGTGGTTCGAAGACGGCGCCTACGGAGGCTACTGGTATGGAGTTCGCCATGCCGATCTGGATGGCTGTATTGCCGGGAATTGCGAAGAGGGAGTGGGAACCTATATCTGGGCCGACGGAACCCGCTACGAAGGGGAGTGGAAAGGGGGAATCTACCACGGCAGCGGGGCGCTTTACGAACCTTACGGCGGGGTTAAGACCCGGGGTTTGTGGGCGGAAGGCGTGTACCAGGGAGAATGCCTCTCCGGAAACTGCTCAAACGGGCGGGGGGTTTTGGAATTGCCCAACGGCGATCAATACGAGGGAAACTTCGTAGAGTGCATCGAAGAAGGAAAGGGGATTTATCAATATCGCAACGGCGACCGTTACGAGGGAGAATTCAAAGCAGCATTTCCGCACGGCAGCGGAACCCATGCCTGGGCGGTCAGCGGCGACAAATATACCGGAAAGTTCGCCCGGGGAAAAATCCAGGGGCAGGGAAGCTACTATTTTA
>WYBG01000209.1 GCA_011526015.1 Deltaproteobacteria bacterium
CCTCGATGTCATTCCCGCGAAAGCGGGAATCCAGGTTTTGCCTGTCTTCAGGGATATGGACTCCCGCTTTCGCGGGAGTGACAGTCCTGCACAGACACTCGATGCACAGAATGCAACAGCCCTGCCCCGGCAGGGGCTCCAAAGGAGCAAGCCGAGCAGGGAAATAATTAAATCAGCATCCCTTAACAAACCTTTGACCAACCATCGTTGCAGGATTTATGGCGCTTAGACTGCTGTTTTTCATTCTGATCGGGGGGCATTGCGCAGCGGCGCAGAACTGGCAAACCAGCGGGGCAGATACGTTCTTTACCGATTCCGAAGGCAAAATTTGCCTGCAAACCCGCCAGGGTAACGGGTACGCCCTTCGCCCGGGGCGGCTGCCGGATTCCCCCTCCCGCTTCTGGCTGAAAGGCGATTTATGGTTTTCCACCCCGCCAGAGACCACCGATGCGTTTTTCGTTTTCGGGCAGGATTCCGGGGCCGGCGGGGGATTGTGGGCGGCGGGCTATTCCCTGTCGGAAAAACAAATTCTCTTCGGCGCGCTGGAAATCTCCCCGGGCGACGAGGGTCAGTTTCGCCTGCTGGCCAAAAAAGCGGTGGAAATCCTCAATTCCGAAGATAAATACGTCTTCATGTTCATCTTCTCCCGCGGCAGCGCTGATTTAGCCGTGGAAGTCAACGGCGTTCCCATGGCGGTGAATTTCCCCTTTCCCGACAAAGATTTTACCTCTTTCGGTTACATGGTGAGAGGCGGATCGGTGCGCTTCCAGCCCCTGGAAATCGCGGGGGACTGAGAGCCGGAGTGCCAAACTTCAGCTTTGCGCTGGACGTATGGCTAAATGGTTATACTCGTCAAGGGTTAATTGTTGCGTTTTTTATCCTTGTGTTCATGTGTTTAAGTTACTCGAATACATGAACACATGAACACCATAACACAAAAAAGCAAGTTTTACGCCTTACTGAGTATAAATTGGCGCCCAACTCTTCACCCGGCGCTACTTCGTGAAAAAAAACGTTCCGCAGCCAAGCTGAAGGTAGCGCCCCAAGTGCACGATGGAGGCTAATTCCAGGAAACGCAGAATCGCCGGGGAGAGCCGGTAGAAATAATGCCTTCCGATATAGCTTCCGGGGGAAATGGCCGGCACGGGGGAGATTTCATTTGCTGGCGGGGGAATACGCCGCGCCTGGAGCAGGGCGGTGCGGTAGCGATCCAGCTCTTCTTTTTCAAAAATATCTTCGATGGCGGCGGAGGCGGCTTTCCGTTTGGGCAGAAACCGCTTTAAACGGACGAAGAGCGCCTCTAACAGCATTTCGGCCGTGGGCGCTTGCGCCGCGCCCGGGGAAAGCGGTGGTTCCGGGGGAAGCAGACCGCTCTGGCCGGAAATGACTTCCAGGTCAAAGGGCGTTAGCCATACCAGCCGCTTGAAGCGGCTTTGGAAAAGGGCGTCCGGGGTCAACCCCTCCATCCATTGGGAGGGCCGGGGAGAGTAGCGCAAATCTAACCGCCCTTCGCTGATGAGCGGTTCCCAATTCAATCCCCGGGCAACGAAAACGTTGTAAATGTCGAAATGTCCCCAGGGTTTTAGCTGTCGTTCCCATTCCCGCTCTGCGCTATAACCCAGGGCTTCCAATGCCGGTAAAATTACCTCTAAGAAAAAGCCGTGATCGGCGTCTTTGCCGCACAGCTTCAATTCCCAGAAGAGCAGCTCCCCCTCCCCGTAAACGGTTTTCCCGGGATATTCCAGGATGACCGCGTCGATCGGCCAGGAGACCTCGGGAATTTTTTGGGTGATTTTTTTTCTGCGCCGGCGCAATTCCGAGATAGTGCGATTGTACTCTTCCAGGGGTTGGAGAGCTTTACGCCAGGCCTGGGCCTCGCCGGTGGAAAGGCGCCCGGCGACCATTTTGCCGAGCGCCAGGAAAAGTTCTGCGGAAAACTGCCTGGGCATCCAGACTTTCGAACTGTTGATGCGCAGTACCACCAGGTAGCGGAGCAGGTTAAGGGGATGTTTGAATAACCACATAATCGGTCAACTCGTACAGTAACTGGATTTGATTTTCCGGCCAGCGGCGAATCTGCCAGGCTTCTAACATGTCTTTCGCCTTCAGGTTCAATTGCCCTAAAAAACGCCCCCAGTAGAACTGGCTTTCCTGCGGGTCTTGCAGCGCCAGCAGCTCCGACAACAACTGCTGCTCGTTGGGACGCAGCAGGGAGGCAAAGACCTCCGCCATTTCCAAAAGGCGGATGAAATGGGCAATTTCATAGTTGAAAATCTCTTTCCCCTCGCTCTCCCGATGGCTGAGCATCGCTTCCGGGTTGGTATAAAAGCGCACGCGCAGCAGATCCATTTGATACATCCTTTCCTGGGAAATCACCTGGCACAAAAAATCCCCCATGCTGAAATCCCGCACCAGGGCGGTGGTAGGGAACACCTGCAAAAGCCCTTTGAGGGAGGCGCCATCGTACACGATAATATCTTGCAGCCAGAGTTTTAGCTGGCGGCGGTTCATGGCCATCAAAAAATGGTGCTCGTCAGGAGTAAAAATGCCGCCGTAATAGCGCGCCCGGGCGTATTCGCGGTTTTGCACTTTGCGGGGCAGGATATTCACAAATCCCCATATTAGAATGGAACTGCGGGATACGTTGGCATTTTTACGCGCCCGGTCAACGATTTTCTGGCATACCGGGCAGAAAGAGCGGGTGGGAGAGGTGCGCGGGAAAACGTAGCAGCGCTGGCACAGGGCGTTGAGCGCGGAAACCGGCGCGCCCAATGCCTGCTGCGCCAACAAATCATTGAAATTTCCCGAGGGCTCGCTAAACAGTTGGATGGCGGCGACCAGTTCCGCCCCGGTTCTGCTGCGGCGCAACCAGTCAAATTGGTTCAACATTCAGCACCTTGCGCGTTTTCACGTGCAGCCTGCAACGGATAGTAATAGACTTGTTGGGAAATAAGAATTTTGAATCGGTTTGTCAGAAGCCAGCCACGAATCAATCCCGGATAGCCGGAAAACACGAAGAAAAACAAGCGCTTTCTAAAAAAATCATTGGTGAAAATTCGTGGACATTCGTGGCTTTTTTCTTGTTTCGCAACAACACTAACCAACTCAAATTTGCCCGGCATCGAGCGCTTTCCGCAGTTCCTCATAGTGCGTAATCGCGCCGGGATTCTGCCATTCATCTGCCTTCAGGGGAATTTGCCATTCTTTATCGCCCTTCGCCGAATAGCGTTTCGACCAGTCGATCAAGTGGCTGTCCGGCAGGAGGGCCATGCGCAGGCTGCCGAATCCCAGGTAGCGCGCCCGCCCCATTTTGTGCGCCAGCCCGGGTTCCAGGGCGATGCACCAGACCAGCCGTTGCAGCTCTTCCTGCTCCAGGTTCCAGAAGCGCACTGTAAAGCGGCAGCGCGCCCCCGGCAGAATGGCGCGAACGTAGCTGGCCTGCACGCTGTCCGGCTGGAAGGTTTCGCTTTGCTGAACATTGGGCGCCAGCGGGGCATGAGGAAACAAGCGCCAGTGATTTTCTACCTGGAGCAGTTTGGCGCGCGTGCGCGGCTCCTGTTTCCACTGGCCGGCTTCGTACTGCCAGTTTCCGTAGGGGTAGGGAATTTTATACCAGGCCAGTTGGGGTTCTTCAAATACCCCGAAGGAGAACGCCAGCCGCCCGGCGATGGCCTGGTTCGGTCCCCGGCCCACCCATCCGAAGAGGCTGTCGGCGGCATTCAGCCGGGAAATATCGGGCGCTTCTTCCCGGGAATTGCTGGCAATAGAGTAAATATGGCGCACCAGCCCGCGAATGCTTTTGGCCGGCAGGGCGTACAATTTCGCCTCGGGGCGGTGGGCTTTTTCCGGCGGGGCGATGGCGTAAAAGTCCCAGCCGGTAACGGTTTCCCCGTCCATCACCGTGCGGAAGGTCGGCTCCCCGCTTTCCTTGATATTTAGCGCGGTCAACACCTCCGCCTCCACCGCCAGCACTCCGCAATGCCCGCCAAACGCGCGGTGGGAAATAAAACCCTGCCGCGCCCGCGGGGGAGCTTCCGCGCTGCGGCGGGATTCGGAAGAAACCGGGCGATAATCCGCCAACATTTGCCGGGCTTCCTCCCCGCTCAGGTGCAGCGCCTGCCAGATTCCCTCCGCAACCGGTTGCTTATCGCCGAATAATTTACCGGTGAGGCCATTTTTGCTGCCGCTCAGCCAATCCAATCCCTGCAATTTAGCTTTTACCCACCCGAAACCGGTCGCTTTTTCTCCGCCCAGGGGAATGTCGCCTTTTTGAAAATCTTGCAGCAGGTGCGCCAGCAGGCTAAAAGCTTCCAGGTCACGTTCCTGAAGATCCTGAACGTCGATGCGGAACTGAAATTGCAGTTTTTCTCCGAAAGCGAAGAGATAATCCGCTTTAGCTTCCTCAATCGGTTCGGCGGTGCGGGGATCCATTTTCACCCCGTCCATAGCGCACCAGGCTTCTGCTGGTGCGTTGGCATTTTCCAGATAGGCGTCGGAAAAGAAGATCATTCCCCGCTGCCCCTGGGCGCCGAAGAGCCGCTCGATCATTTTCTCGGTTTTAGCGCCCTCGCCCCACAGGGTTTTTAACACCTGGGAGGCGCGCTTGCGAAAAGCGCCCTTGATGGTGCTGCCGGGCACGTACACTTCCCAACGCCCGTTTTGTGCGGCGGAAGGCGCCCAGGACAACATGCGCATAAAAACGGTATCGTAAGGTTTTCCGTACTCTTTGGAAATCTCGCGGTTGCTCCGCCCGCCGGCGCGGAAATCGGTATTATAGGGCTGGGAAAGCTCCTGCCGCACCCGGTTGCGGTAGGCGCGCAGGAATTCTACATGGCTTTTATCATTTTCAATACTTTTGTGAAGATTCTGGCGGTTGAGAAGGTGCTGGAATCTCACCCGGGCGTGGGCCTCTAAAAATTCCTGCCAGACCGCTAACTTTACCCCTTTGGGGGCCAGGTCCTTTCGCTGCCACTGCGATTCGATAATCTCTCCGCTCAGCAACATGGTTTTGATTTTGAGATGTTCCTCGCGGTTGTCGATTTCCGCGTCCACCCAGGCGTCGCTCTGGAGCATTTTGACCTGGCGGTTCACCTGCTGATACAACCCCGGCAGTATTTTTTGAAACGCGTGCGCGAGCGTTTCCGCCAGGGCTTTCTCATCCCCAATTTGGGACGATAATTCCGCTTCATAGGCGGGATCCAGCCCCAGGCTCTCCGCCGCCATCTGCCAGGCGCGGCTGTCGAAGCTCTGGCCGGCCTGTTTTTTCTGCTGCAAGTTTTCGTTCACCCGGCCGGCCATGTTCTTTTTGGCGCCCAGGGCATTCAAAACGGCCTCTTTCAGCTTTTCTTCCGAATCGAACGGCTGCTCCGCGAGCGGCTTTAAATTATCGAGAATTTTTTGGGAGAGGGGGAATTTGCCCTTGCCCAGCGCCTCGATGCCGGAGGCGGGAAGCATCCAAACCTCTTTTTCGCTGGCGGATTGCTCTTGCAGCCAGACCGCGGTGAGCCGGGGCAGGTATTCGGCTAACTTCTGTTTCCAGGATTCCGGGCTTAAAATAGGCCCGCCGATGACCATTTCCAGTTTTTTGCGGATCGGCTCCGGGATGCTGTGCATGGCAGAGACCAGCAATCGCCCCTCGATGGCGGCGAACGCGGGGGTTTCCGGGTCTAACTTGCCCCAGTTCCAGCCCACTAACACCGGGTTCGTGGCATCAAACGATATGGC
>WYBG01000210.1 GCA_011526015.1 Deltaproteobacteria bacterium
GTGCTGGTGTTTAGCGCCGGGTTGTTGATCTCCTTTTTCTTGTACTCTTTCAACGTACGCTTCTCGGTTACCTTCCTGCTTCTCGCGGCGGTTCTGTGGGGGATTTACCAACTGATCGGTTCCACCACCATCGGGGAATTCGACAGCTTCTATTACGCGCTCTCCTTTTTTATCTATGCGGCAATTTTCATGTTTGCCTGGGCAGCGGGATACGGTTTTGCCCGTTTCGGTTACTTCCCCTGGGTTGCGGCCGCAGCGGTGTTTTTTCTGGCGGTATCCTTCATCGTTCGCGACATCCTGAGCGTGGAAGCGCAAATGAATTCGGCGCTGGTAAGCTGGGCTGCTAACGGCCTTTTCGCCAGGCCGGATCTGGTGCAGCGGCTGTTCGTGCTCTTATTCATGCTCTTCGTTCCGGCGCTTTTCTATTCCTTTTACATTATTTCCATTAGTGAGGCGCTGCGCCGGCTGGCCAGCGTGGATTCCCGCGGTTTCCGCCGCCTGCTCAAACGCAGCGCGCTCATTGCCGCGGTGCTGCTGCTGATCTTGATCTCTCCCCTGGTCTATGTGTACTTCTTCGGCCTTCCCGAATCGTTCTATGACCGCTTGCAGCAGGCCCAGGCGAGCTCCGCCAGCTTTCTCAAAAAAACCTACGACCAGCAAACCCAAAAACCGCAATTCGATCTCCAGGATTACGCCCAGTTGCTGCCGGAAGTGAAACTCTCCGACGAAACGGTTTTCTGCACCTACATCGACAATTTCTTCCCCCTGGAAGACGGGGGAAAGGCCCCGCTGCCGGTGCACTTCCGGCGCTACGTGCTCAATCGCTTCGAACCGCGCGGCGAGAAATTCGTGCTCGATCCTTACCCGCCCTCTTCCATTCCCGACGATCTCTTCTCTCCTTCCATTAAAGACGTGCCGGTCGGGTTTGCGGTGAGCGATTCGGTGATCGAGGCGGCTACCCGGCGATATCAACAACGCAAAAACATCTTTTCCATTGTTTACAACCAGGCGCTCTCGCCGGACGCCTACGTGGCCCCTAATACCGGCTATTCTTACCAGAAATTGCCGGTGCCGCCCCAGGACCGGGAAACATTCACCACGGTTTATCAGTGTTCTTCGCTGATTTCTATCTGGAATTTGCCGCTGTTTGTATATAGCAGCAGCAACCCGGAGTTGATGGATTTCAAGAACTACCGGGCGGAGGCGCTGCGGAAGGACCGTTCTTATGAAGAACTGGACTCCACCTTCATGGCGTACTACACTGATGCGGATACCACCGATACCCTGATCATAAACCTGGCCCGGCAGCTTACCGCAGGCCGGCAAACCCCCTACGACAAGGTGCAGAGCATCGTGGATTACTTCCTGGGAAACGATGAGAGCGGCAATCCCCGTTTCACCTACACCCTGGAGCCCGGCTCCCCGAAAACCTCCGGCCAGAGCTTCATGCACTATTTTCTGTTCGAGAACAAACGCGGATATTGCACCTATTTTGCCGGGGCTACCACCCTGCTGCTGCGCGCGGCGGGCATTCCCTGCCGCATGGTGGTGGGTTACGCCATTTTCGACCGCAGCAATAAAAACAGCGGCTGGTACTGGGTGTACGCCGACCAAGGGCACGCCTGGGTAGAAGTCTATTTCCCCTCTTACGGCTGGGTGGATTTCGACACCACGCCCACCCAGGATTCCGAGCCCATGCGTCCGCCCAAACCGGACGCCACGCCCCCGGAATACGCGCGTGAGCCGGTTTTTGCGGTGCTGGGCAAGCTTATCGATATCAGCGCCGATTCCACCGGCCTGCAGGTGCGCCCCTATAGCATTCGCTATCGCGGCGAAGAATATGAAATCCCGGAAACCGAATCCCGCGTTCTTACCCTGATCCCCCAGGACGCCTTGGTGACCATTGACAACGAGAAGGTGAAGATCGGGGAATTATCCCTGGAAAAAACCATGGTGTTGTCGGCGTATTCTTTCCATTACAGCCTGGAGCAGTCAAAGCCTTATAACGAGAAAACGCCGTTTATGAACTGGGCGGTGGAGAATTTCCCGCCAAGGATTCCGGTGGATGAAGCGATAGTGGTCTATAAGGATGATGCTGCGGAAAAAGGGCTGATTTTTGCGGTGGACGGGCAGATCCAATCCCTCTTACCGGATTCCAGCGGATTGACGATTCTTCCCCGGAAAATTTTCTACCGCGGCAAGAATTACGAGATGGATCCCCGCAGAACCGAGCCTATCAAAATCAAGCCCGAGGAGGCGGTGATTTACCAGAAGGGTGAGAAAAAATCCCTGAAAAAATTCACCGTGGGCGATTCCATGCAGGTTTCCGCGGAATCCGGCAACCCGGCGCTGCATCAGATCAAACCCTTTTTGGCGGTGGAATCTTTCACCACCTGGTTCAAGAACCGCTTCCCGGAAATCATCCCGGTGGACCGGGTCACCCTCCAGGTGCAGGAAACGCCGCTAACGCAGCGGTTTTTCCGGGGGGCGCTTATCGTTGTGGGAGCGGCGCTGCTGGCGCTGTTGCTCTTTTCCGCCGTGGTGTATCTCTATCTCTCCCTGCGGATCGGCTATGCCAAAGGGAACCAGAAATTGTACTGGATTTACCGTTTCTCCCTGATGGTGCTGAATCAATTGGGATTCCACCGGGTGATCAAAACCCCTTTGGAATATGCCCATGAGAGCATCGATCCCCGTTTCGGCACCCGGCTGGGGCAGTTTGTCAACATCTATCATAAAGCCAAATACGCCCCGGCGGGAATGGGCCTTACCGCAGACGAGAGCCGCTTTGTGGAAACCTTCCCCACCCAGTTTCGGACACAGGTGTTGGGCAGCTACTCCCGCCGGGAAGTTCTGGCCAGTTTCGCCAATTTCATCCGCACTTTACGGTTTTTGTTTGTGCGGTAATTAGACCGCCCAGCCCCGGGAAACGCCCGCCAGAAGCGTTCCTTTGGGAGAGGGAAAAAGCAAGGTTGGAGATCAACCGCGATACCAGGAGTGCAGAATTTATTCTGCAAAAAAGAACAAAATCTTTAAATCGTGCAAAATGAATTTTGCCTGTCTGGGCAGACAGGCACTCCTTTTATGCAATTTACGCTGCGCCCAGAAAATATAGAGGGGAAACATGAAAAAACTTCCATTTGAAATGAACGCTGTGATTGAAATTTGTCGTCAAAATGACGTTGCAAAATTGGGGGTCTTTGGCTCTACCGTTCGAGGGGAAGCTACAGAAACAAGCGATATTGATATGCTGGTTTATTTTTCTAAACCTAAAAGTCTGCTTGCCCTGGTTAAATTGAAACGGGAATTATCGAACGCGCTTCAAAAGGAAGTTGATTTATTAACGGAAGCGGCGATTAGCCCCTACCTCCGTGATAAAATCTTGAGCGAGGTCGAGGTCATTTATGAAGCATGAGGACGCGATCTATCTTCAACATATTCTGGATGCGATTGTAAAAATCGAAAAATATTTACAAGGGTATAGTAAAGATACTTTTCTCGAGACCACTCTTGTTCAAGACGCGGTTATCCGCCAGATCGAAATTATCGGTGAAGCTGCAAAGCAGCTTTCCCGGGAAGTGCGAACCCAACACGCGAACGTACCTGGCAGGATATTGCCGGGATGAGAGACGTGTTAATTCACCATTATTTTGGCGTGGATATTGATAAAGTCTGGCTTACTGCCCAGGACGATATTCCATTTTTGAAAGCGGAAACAATCAAGATTCTTGGAAAATTGCAGGGGGAATAATTCAATAAAATTCTCTGTTGAGAACGGACCGGTAGCTTCGCTAATCTTATCCACACCCTGTGGTTCTTGTTTGTCAAATGACACCCCGGAATGCTAAACTTCAGTTTAGCAGGGGCGGTTAGCAGCCCGGTCAAGCTGAAGCTGGACACTCCGAAAAACATCCGAACATCAACGAGGACATTCGATGAGCGAATTAGAAATGCTGACCATGGAAGAGGTTGCGTATTGCCGGGAAAAGGCAAGCGCATTGACCCACAATATCGGGAAAATCATTCGCGGCAAAGAGCCGGAAATTCTGAAAGTGCTAACCTGCCTGGTCGCCGGCGGGCATATCTTGCTGGAAGACCTGCCGGGGTTGGGCAAGACCTCCATGGCCAAATCCCTGGCGTTCTCCATTGAAGGCCACCATACCGCGCAGAAGAACCGGAACGATTCTCACGTGACCTTCAAGCGCATCCAGTTCACCCCGGATTTGCTGCCCATGGATTTGATCGGCACCTACATTTTCGATGACCGCAACAAGGATTTTATCTTCAAACCCGGACCGTTGTTCGGCAACATCATTTTAGCCGACGAGATCAACCGCGCCTCGCCCAAGGTGCAATCCGCCCTGCTGGAATGTATGGCGGAGAACCAGATCACCATCGGGGAGAGGACCTATCCCCTGGATGAATTTTTCTTCGTCATCGCCACCCAGAATCCCATCGAATTCGAGGGCACTTACCCGCTGCCGGCGGCGCAGTTGGACCGCTTTTTCATGAAATTCAGCTTCGGCTACGTTTCCGAAGCAAAGGAGATCGAAATCTACACCGACTACATCTCCATCAATAAAATTCCCGAAACGGTCTCGCCGGTGATCGGCTATGAGGACATTCTGCTGATGCGCCGCAGCGCGGAGAAGGTGTTCGTGCACCCGGAGATCATTCGCTCGGTGAGCAATATCGCCCGCGCCACCCGCGATGACGCCGCCATCCGCTTAGGCGTTTCCACCCGCGGGGGAATTATTTTCCTGCGCTGCCTGCGCGCCTATGCCCTGCTGCAAGGGCGGGGATACGCCATCGAAGATGACCTGAAGACCCTGGCCGCCCCGATTTTGAACCACCGCATGATCTACAAAAACCAGGATGAGACCATCTCGGTGCTGGATCGCATTGTGCACCGGGAAGTGGAGCGATTGGCGAATTTGCGGTTAAAGCAGTAAAGCCGCGTTATAGTGTTAAGGCGTTATGGTGTTTTAGTGTTTTTCACTACCGTACACTTTTGGGTTTTGGTGCTCAAGGGGTGTCATTCCCGCATGTTTTTAGCGGGAATCCACTTCTACGAGCCATCATGGATGCCCGATTAAAGCATTCCCCATAGGGGCAGGCTGGGCATGACAAATCCGCCGAAATTGGGCCATTTCTGAAAAGTGTACGGTAGTGAATTAGTGTTTTAGTGGAACAGAGACTCAAAATTCATGAATTTGAACCGCCATATTTTCATTTTTCCGATATTCCTGGGTATTTTAATCCTGTCCCGTAGCGGTTACAGCGATGAAAAAGCCCGCGAGACCATCGATGACTTGCGCTGGGGATTCGATTACAAATCCGCCGAGGCCTACCAGCGCGCCAACCGCGCCAAGCAGTTGGACAGCACCTATTACGTGGGCTACCTGATGGAAGGGTATCACTATTTCGAGAAAGCGGAAGAGCATACCGGGCTGGCAAAATCGGTTGCCCCGCTGCGCAAAGCCATCGAACTGTTTAAGAATGATTTCGGGTACTGTTTAGGAGTGAATTATACCCGGGAGGATATTTTCCGTGGAGAGTGGCGTAATCTCTTCCGCCAGTTGGATTACTTCGAGGCGTATTACCGGCTGATCAATTGTTACATCTCCCTGGAGCAGCCCGAAGAGGCCTATAACGCGGTGATGGATTTCAAGAGCGCCAATTTGTCCTTCGATTTCCAATCCTATCACTGGCTGGCCTGGCTCTTTTTTCGCACCCGCATTTATACCGGCGACAAATACCCCTTTCTGAAGGATTCCATCGAGGAGAATCTGCAGGCCGCCTTCGATTACACGGATTCCCTGCAAACCCGGCTGCGCCGGAAAGAGCCGTACTTGCGGAATGAGATTCTCGGTTCTGTAGTAGAAGGAAGTCCTTTTTATAATTTCTTCGAAGAGGCTTTTTTAAAGGCCCCGCGCGGGGTAATCGCCAATAACCTGGGGATTCTCTACGGCTACATGCTTCAGCCGGAACTGGCGGCCAGCTATTTCAAAAAAATGGAAGATGAAGAGAGCCTGGCCAAGACCGTCAACTTAGGCTTTACCTACCATTCCAACATCGATTTCCGCACCTCGGAAAAATATTTTTCGGAAGTGCCCGACCAGGGTTCGCGCAGCCGCGGCGGGCACTGGCAGGGGTACTCCACCCTCTTCGTCTATAAAGGCGAACCGCTGCAAGGCGCCCTGCAATTGCGCGAAGGCCGCGACAAACACGGGTTTACCATCGGGTATGGCTGGGACAATCTCTGCCTCGCGCGCATGTATCTCTACAGCGGCTACACGGATGACTGCGCCGCCTCGCTGGATAAAGCGGATAAATTTACCGAGGTGCATTACAATACCTCCTTCCGGGAAGACCAGTACCGCTTCATGCTCAAAGCCCTGCGCTTGCTGCAGATCGAATATCAACTGCAAACCTACCGCTTTGAACATAAGAATCGCTGGCTGAGCCTGGACTGGTGGAAAAATTCTCCCGGGCTGGCTTACCGGCGCTACACCACCGTCTATCAACTGGCCAACGAGCTGGCGCGGAATCCCGAGCGCGACATGGTTTACTATCATATCTTCCACACCGAATCCATCATCAGCTTTGATGAGCTCTGGCAGATTGTGAAACATTTCAACCGGGATTTTTTCAAGAATACCTTCCGGCGCCTCTCCCGGGAAGACCCGCGCCAGAACTTAGGGCGATATTACAATTATTTCGTGGGAAAGTTGATGTTGGAAGAGGGCAAGGAAGAAACCGCCTATGACGTGCTCACCTCCATTCTCACCGACCCCAAGCTGGATAGAGAATACGAGAAGCTGCTGATCGCCCGGGTACATGAAAACGGGGCGATTATTGCCGGTGAAAAGGGGTGGGGGCCTCAGAAAGCATTTCACCTGAATGAGTTCTACCGCGTCTATCCCGAGTTGCTACCCTTTTCCGGGGTGCGGATGGCGTTCCGGCTACAGCTTGCCCCGGAGTTGCAATCCGATAACCGCCCGGAAGTGCGCCGCGCCCTAACGCAATTGCGCGATTTCAATATCGACTGGGAGCCTTCCGAGCGGGAGAGTTACCCGGAAGTGACGTTGCGCCTGGAAGGGAGCGATCTGCTGCAATACCAGGTGATAATCAACCGGGAAGTCTTTCTCCAGGGATCGCTGGATTTAACGCAACCGGACGCCGGAAAATCCCTGGCCTATCGCTTATTTAAGATTTTGAGATAACTCTTGCAGGGGAGTTCTGGCTGCATGGTTGGATGGTTAAATTGTTAAATGGCTAAAGGGTGCACGACAAATTGCACAAATTATGGATAGCCCCGCGCTTCAGCGCGGGGAAAAGAGACCGAAGAAAATAAATTGGGGCTTCAGCCCTGAATGGTACTAAAACGCGGGGCTGAAGCCCCAGAAA
>WYBG01000020.1 GCA_011526015.1 Deltaproteobacteria bacterium
ATTTTGCCACATGGTTCGATAAACTCACCATGCAAAAGACACAGAGAACACAGGGTTTACATCAACTTTTTTAGTGTTTTTACTTCTCAGTGCAGGCTTAGGCTCAATAAATCTTTGATTTTCTCTGTGCCCTCTGTGGCTTTTGCATGGTGAGTTTATCGAACCATGTGGCAAATTTTTTGACCCCGCGTAACATCAGTTAATCTTTTCGAACAACTCTTCCAAAATCTTCTTCGCCGCTACCGGGATAACGGTTCCCGGGCCGAAAATCGCCGCTGCGCCGTTTTCCCGCAAAAATTCGTAATCCTGCGCCGGGACCACTCCCCCGACCACTACCATGATGTCTTCCCGCCCGGCTTTCTTCAACTCCTCGATGAGTTGCGGGAGCAAGGTTTTGTGCCCCCCCGCCAGGGAGCTCATTCCCACCACGTGCACGTCGTTTTCCACGGCCTGGCGGGCGGTTTCCCCCGGGGTCTGGAACAGCGGCCCGATGTCCACGTCGAAGCCTAAGTCGGCGAAGGCAGTGGCGATCACTTTCGCGCCGCGGTCGTGGCCGTCCTGCCCCATCTTGGCGACGAGAATGCGCGGGCGGCGGCCCTCTAACTTTTCAAATTCCCCGGCCAGCCGGCGCACTTCCGCCACCTGCTCATCCTCCCCGAAAGCGCTGCCGTACACCCCGGAAATGGAGCGAATCGGGGCGTTGTGCCGCCCGAATACTTTTTCCATGGCCATGGAAATCTCTCCTAACGTGGCCCGGCAGCGCGCTGCCTCGATGCTAAGCGCCAGCAGGTTTCCCCGGCCGGTTTCGGCGCAGGCGGTGAGCGCGTTCAGGGCCTGTTCTACTTTAGTTTCATCGCGCTCGGCGCGCAGCGTTTCCAGGCGTTTTATCTGGGCGCTGCGCACCGCGGTGTTGTCCACTTCCAAAATTTCAATGGGCGCTTCCTTGGGCAGGCGGTATTTATTCACTCCCACGATGGTTTCCTGCCCGGAGTCGATCAAGGCCTGGCGGCGGGCGGAGGCTTCTTCGATGCGCATTTTGGGAATCCCGGTCTCGATGGCCTTTGCCATTCCGCCTAATTTTTCCACTTCCTGAATATGCCCCCGGCCGCGTTTCAGCAATTCATGGGTCAACGCCTCCACGTAATAGGAGCCGCCCCAGGGATCGATCACCCGGGTGATGCCGGTTTCTTCCTGCAAGTAAAGCTGGGTGTTGCGGGCGATCCGGGCGGAGAAATCCGTGGGCAGGGCAATCGCTTCATCCAGGGAGTTGGTGTGCAGCGACTGGGTGTGCCCCAGCGCCGCGGCCATCGCTTCCAGGCAGGTGCGGATGACGTTGTTGAAAGGGTCCTGCTCGGTCAAACTCCAGCCGGAGGTCTGCGAGTGGGTGCGCAGGGCCATGGATTTGGGATTTTGGGGATCGAACTGCTTGATCAGCTTCGCCCAGAGCACCCGCGCCGCGCGCATTTTGGCGATTTCCATGAAATAATTCATTCCCACCGCCCAGAAGAAAGAGATGCGCGGCGCGAAATCATCGATCCCAATGCCGGCCTTGATCCCGGCGCGCACGTATTCCAACCCGTCGGCCAGGGTGTAGGCTATCTCCAGATCCGCGGTGGCCCCGGCCTCCTGCATGTGGTACCCGGAAACGCTGATGCTGTTGAATTTGGGCATGTTCCGGGAGGTAAAGGCAAAAATATCCGCGATGATGCGCATGGAAGGCTCCGGGGGATAAATATAGGTATTGCGCACCATGTATTCTTTCAGGATGTCATTCTGGATAGTGCCGGCAAGCTGTTCCATTTTAACGCCCTGCTCTTCGGCGGTGACGATGTAAAACGCCATCACCGGCAGCACCGCCCCGTTCATGGTCATGGAAACGGAGATTTTATCCAGGGGAATGCCCTCGAAGAGGATTTTCATGTCCAGTATGGAATCAATCGCTACCCCGGCCTTGCCCACGTCGCCGACCACCCGGGGATGGTCGGAATCGTAGCCCCGGTGAGTGGCCAGGTCGAAGGCCACGGACAGACCTTTTTGCCCCGCGGCGAGATTGCGGCGGTAAAAAGCGTTGCTCTCCTCCGCGGTGGAAAAACCGGCGTACTGGCGCACGGTCCAGGGCTGCATCAGGTACATAGTGGCATAAGGCCCGCGCAGGAAGGGCGGCAGCCCGGCGGTGTACTCCAGGTGTTCCGCTTCCCGGAGGTCTTTAGCGGTGTAGAGCGGTTTGACCGGAATCCGTTCGTTGGTTTGCCAGATCAATTCATCCAGCAGCTTTCCGGCTTCTTTTTCGGCCCGTTCGCGCCATTTTCGTTCATCGGCGGGTTCTGCAACTGGTTCAAAATTAATTTTCGTAAAATCCGGTTTTCGATTCATGCGATTATTCCTCATATCCTCTATATACCCGGATTGCCCCGCTTCAGCGGGGAAAAGCGCCCACCCGCTAAAGCGGGGCAATCCGTTATATCTGCCCAACGCCCAAATGCTGCATGAACTTCCCTAACAGCTCCGCGGCGTTGGCGCGAATGTGAATGAACTCATCCACCCCCGCTTTGCGGTGCGCTTCGACCTGATCTGGCGGATAACCGGCGAGAACGACCATCATCCGGGGGGCGGCCTGCTTGATGCGGCTGGCCAGCGGCTCCACGACCGCCGGGTAATTCTCATCCGTTGAGCAGATCGCCACGATGCCCGCGCCGGAGGCCAGCGCCGCTTTCGCAGCTTCTTCGGGGGTGGAAAAACCACCCTGGTCGAGCACCTCGAACCCGGCAACCTGGAAAAAACCGGCGGAAAAATCCGCCCGCGCTTTATAGCGGGATACTGCGCCCATATTCGCGAGAAATACTTTCGGAAGCGCGCCGGTTTTCTCCCGGTGCGCTTCCATGGCCCGGCGGAGATTCTCGAATATTTCCGCGCCGCGATGGAGTTCGAGCGGGTTGATCAAGGGAGCCGCGTCTTTGCCGGAACGAAGCGCCTTGCAAAATTCGCCGAGAGTTGCCCCGGCCAGCGCCGCCTCGATGAGCGCTTCCATCAACCGATCCGGTTGGGCATTCCCCATTTGGAAGAGTTTTTCCAGGGAACGAAGATGTGGCCCCGGCACCCTGGAATCGCGAAAATTTTTCAGATTCCGCGCCTGCTCCCGGAAAATTGCCGGGTAATCCGGCTGGCGACCTGGCAAGGGCTCTTCTTGCAAATTCGGGTAAATATTGGTTCCGATGATTTTATCTTTTCTTTTGGCGACGTTCTCAGCTCGTTTTTTGGCAGCCTCCGAGATGTGCTCCTGTGGAAAACCCTTCTCCAGCGCCCGGAACATCCCGCCCAGCGCTTCTACCTCCTGGAAGAGCTTCCAGGCTTTTTCCGCTACTTGCCGGGTGAGGGTTTCCACGTACCAGGAGCCGCCGGCGGGGTCTATCACCCGGTCGAGGTGGCCCTCTTCTTTCAGAATGATCTGGGTATTGCGGGCGATGCGGCGGGAGAAATCGGAGGGCATCCCCGCCGGTTCGTCAAATGCGCCCACGTGCAGGCTGCCGCACCCGCCGGCGATGCCGGAAAACGCCTCGGTAGTAGCGCGGAGCAGGTTCACGTACGGGTCGTAAATAGTTTTATTCCAGATAGAAGTGCGGGCGTGAATGCGCATTTTCTGCGCCTCTTCGCCGCCGCCGAATTCCCCAACAACCTTGCTCCACAGCATCCGGGCGGCGCGCAGCTTGGCGATTTCCATGAAAAAATTGGGACCCAGCGCAAACGTGAAGCGAAGCCGGGGAGCGATATCGTCTATCGCTAAATTGCGGGAGAGCAATTCCCGGAGATATTCCGCCCCGGCAGCGACGGAGAAAGCCAGCTCCTGCACGGCACTGCCCCCGGCGTTGTGGAACAGATCGCCGTGCACCGCCACGGTTTGCAGCCCGGGTGCGTGGCTGGTCGCCCAGGAAGTGAGCACCGCCATTTCATCGTAAAGCTGCGCAAGGGCAACAGGCAGGCTGCCGGTGCGCAGCCATTCGCCCAGCGGGTCGGTTTCGATAGCGCCGCTCACTGCGGAGAGGATTTTCCCCCGCTTTTTCAGCAGCGCCGCCAGAAAAACCGCGCCAAAAAGCCCGCTGCACCCGGCGTTGATATACAGGGGGATTTTTTCCGAATCGACCCCGTGGAGCGCCGTTTCCAGGTCTTTCAGGGTGGAGAGCGTAACGCCTCCCGCGCCAACTTGCCCGACCTCGCCTTGATCAGAATCCAGCCCTGCCCGGGCAGCCAGATCCAATAGCATATAAACCGCGGTTTGGCCGCGTTGCAGATCATGGCGCAGGGCTTCATTGAATTCCCCGGGAGCGGCGCCAGGAATTTCCTGGGCGATCAGCCAGGGAGCGCCCCCGGCCGGCGGGGCGGCGCGACTGCCGCGCAGGTACGGCGCAAACCCGGGAAAAGATTCCGGGGAAGGGAGTTTTTCGAGGTCTTCCTTGCGATAGATCGGCTGCAGCGCGATGCCTTCATAGGTTTGGGTCGCCAGCGCTTTATCTAAAGCAGCGCCCTTGAGCGATCTTTCCGCTTCCTTGCGCCACGCTTCGTAAGTGGGGGGGGGGAAATCATCCCGAAGATTGAGAGGTAAGTCGTCTAAGGTGTGTTTTCGGTCTGCCACCGGTATGCTCCGTTTTATGGCCTCTATGGGGGTTTTTTCAAATAATTCAGACTGTTTTTAAGGAAGGAATTAAGAATTTCCGGGGGGAATGTGCAATGGTTTTTTTAAAAAATTGTTCGATACCTTATACAGCTAACTTCCGGGGCTTGTGAGCAGGAATTCCATACAACATTCCTTCGGCGCTAATATCCTCATCTATCTCCGGCCAGTGTACGCCCAGACCATCCCCGATAATCTCAAAGTTATTGCGTTGTTCCGGGGTGGCTTCGGACAGACGCCAGGACCAGGCCAGCGGTACACTGATGATGCGACCATCAAAAAGATAAGCCGTGATCAATTCTTCCGTTACTTGAACGGTTTTGATTCGCGGTTCAATGTTAACCACAGTGCTCATGCCATGCCTTGATAAAAGTGTCAACAGTAAAGAATTGCAAAATAAATTTTGCACTCCTTTACGGCCACACTCCCAAAATCCGCCGGATCAGCACTAACTGGCCGAGGTGGTAGGAATTGTGGTCCGCCACCAGGAGGATTTCCCGGATGTAGGCCTGCCCGGAGCCGTGCGGAATGGGCAGCAGCAGGTCGATCTCCGGATTTTTCGCCAGGTCGATCATCGCCTGCCGGTCGCTGTGGAACTTCTCCACGCTGGCCTGCCACTCTTCCGGGCTTTTCGGTTTGGGGGACGTAGGCCAGTAGCCCTGGGGAAATTTGGGGGAAACGTGCTCCGGCTTGAGGCAGAATTGCAGCACGTCCCACTGCACGATGCGCATATTCTCCAGGATTTGCCAGGGAGTATGGGGCAATTTTCCCAGTTTCGCCCCGTAGTAGTTGGCCGGGAAATTGTTCAATACCTGCTCGGGTTTGATGTGCGCCGCGCCCCCTTCTAAAAGCCAGATCAAATGTTCGCGAAGATTCCGGTCAGTGGCCATAACGTTCCTTTCGTACCTGTACCTCTAAGGTAACTAAATTATCGCCCAGAATCGCGCGGAGTTTATCACCTTCATGCAGCCGGCTCACGCCTTTGGGAGTTCCGGTAAACAGCAGGTCGCCGGGCAGCAGGGTAAAAATGGATGAGAGGTAGGCGATCAGCTCCGCAATCGGGAAGAGCATGTCGCGGGTATTGCCGGCCTGCCGCGCCGCGCCGTTTACCAGCAGTTGGAAATCCAGGTTGGCGGGGTCGCCCACCCGCCCCGGTTTCACGAATGAGCTCACCGGCGCAAAAGTGTCGAAGCCCTTGGCCACCGCCCAGGGGTGGGATTTTTGCTTCGCTTTTTCCTGCAAATCCCGGGCGGTCACGTCAATGCCGATCCCGTAACCGCCCAGGTGCTCCAGCGCGGCCTCCCGGGCGATATGTTTGCCGCGTTTACCGACCAGCGCCACCACTTCCACCTCGTGGTGCACCTCGCTGCTCGCCCGGGGCAGCTCGATGAACTCGCCGGAGTGGATGATAGTAGTCGCGGGCTTGATGAAGACGATCGGAGACCGGGGAATGGGATTGTTCAATTCCCCGGCGTGCTCGGCGTAATTCCGCCCGATGCAGTAGATGGTATTCACGGGAACGCTGCCATCTTCATCCTTGAAATAGATTTGCGCCATGAGAGCCTCTGGTGTTTTTTAGAAACGTGATGCGTATTCCGTATTGCGTATTCCGTTACGTATTACGTTTCACGTTTCACGCATCACGTTCACGATGTATTCTTCTCCCCATTCCGCGCTTATACTTCTTCTTATACACTTTTATCCGACCGCGGCGCTCCGCCGGCCAGCAGCGCCTGAAAACATGCCCGCCCGGGGGTGCAGTCCTTCGGGCAGACGCTGCTGTCATCCGGGCCGACCGCGTGCAGGGTTTTCAGGCAGTAATACTGGTCGTAGGGATGATGCCGCTTCATATAGTGCTCATTTCGCAAATCCGGCACGTAACTGGCCTTGGTGCGCAGGAATTTGCAAATCGGTAAATCGGGGTGGTCGGGATTTTGAATGAAGGACATGGGGTTACCCTTGTTTTAGAAGTTTTGCGGTTGTTTTAGCGTGATGCGTGATACGTAAAACGTAACGGAGTACGAAGGTAATGCATATTACGTATTGCGTATTGCGTAACAAAAACGGAATACGAAATACGCACTACGCACTACCGGTTACGGGTTACGGATTACGCATTACGGGTTACGCCTTACGCTTCACGCATCAAATTTTCCAGCGCCCGCTGCACCAGGTTGCGGGTCAGGATAACTTTGAACCCGTTCTCGCGCATCGGCTCGGCGTTGGCGACCGCGGCCGCGGCAGCTCTGGCAATGGTTTCCGCGTTCAGGGGTTTGCCTTCCAACTCTTTTTCCGCCGCCGGGACGCGCCAGGGAACCGGCGCCACCCCGCCGAGCACGATTCGCGCCGCCTGCACCCGCTCGCCCTGCATCTGCAACGCCGCCGCCACGCTGCTGATGGCGAAATCCAGGGACTGTTTTTCGCGGAATTTCAGGTAAGTGGAGCGCGTTCCCGGTTTCGGAGCGGGAATGATTACTTTGGTGATCACCTGGTTCGGCTCCAGCACGGTTTCCGCGCGGAGTTTCTGTTTGGGGAGCACGAAGAAATCCGTTAGGGGGATTTGCTTGCTGCCCGAAGCGCCCAACACCTCCACGGAAGCGCCCAGGGCGATGAGCGCCGGGGCGGAGTCCGAGGGATACACGATGTGGCAAGGCCCCCCGCCGAAGATGGCGTGGTACTTATTCAACCCCTCCACCGCGTAGCACCTGCTCCCGCCTTTTTTGAGGCAACGGTACTCCCTGCCCCGGAAATACCAGCAGCGCGGTCGCTGGGTCAGGTTGCCGCCGAGGGTTCCCATGTTGCGCAATTGCGGGGTGGCAATGGAGGCCGCGGCCTGCGCCAGAACCGGGTATTTTTTGCGAACCTCCGCATGGGCGGCGATTTCCGCAATGGTGGCCAGCGCCCCGATCTGCAAACCGTCTCCGTTGCGAATCCCGTGCAACTCTGCAAGGGCTTTGATGTTGACCACCCGTTTGGGGCGGATCAGGCGCTCTTTCAGGCGATCGAGCAGATCGGTGCCCCCGGCCAGGAGCACATTTTCATCGCGCCCGCCCTCTAACAGCTTCGGCAAATCCTCCAGCGCCGTCGCGGTGATGTATTCGAAGTTGAACATGGTTATTTCTCCTAAACCTTCAAGGTGTCACAAAAAGGATTATGCATACTGCACGCGGCCACAAATGCGCTTTTCCGACAAGCAAGGATGCCTGTGGTACAGTGCGACCGGCATTCTTGCAGCAAAGCCATCCCTTCGGGGCCGGTCGTTATAAAAACCTCATTTTATACCCTGTACAGGATATTAAGCTCCAAAATGGTTAAGTACATAAAGGGCAAAAAATGTAATCCACTTACTCGGTTTTCCTTCTTCTTCCACATCTACCCACATTTTTCCATTCAAAGAGTTTTCCATTATCCATTTGCCTTCTGCCATCATTTTGTTCCTGATAATCTCTAATGGTCTTTTCAGATTTGGGGTCATGGGCGTTTCATGTAAGGCCAGGGCATACATTGCTTCCAATATGTCCGAATTATAATGTAGCGGAAAGCCAAACTTGAGCCATCCTTGTTTTGCTACTCTGATCCCGATTCCCTGCGATTTCAAGAATCCACTTTTCTGTTTGGAAATCCAATCTTTTACTGTTTGTCCTTTGGGCAACTCATCACGTTTTGGCGCACTCTCCATTATTTTCTGCCACTCTTTTCTCCTGGAGGGCACATACACATAAATCTCATTTTCCAGAATAGTTCGAACGATAAGCTCTATGGCCGCCTTTACATTTTCCGATCGTTTTTGGAAGGGTATTTCGGCAAACAGAAGCAACTGCTTTGGTAAAGCCATGTAACAACGGGGCAGCAAACTATAATCCATTACTGTGCATTTTAAACCACCATCTGCTACAATCCGCTTTGCTAAAGATTCAGTTTCCTCAATTACAACCGGATGATCGCCATATCCAAGACGTTTAAATGCGGCGAGTAAGTTGGCAGTTAAACATTGGCCGCCGCTCGCCATCACCCATTTTCGCTTATTCAATATATCATGTACTCCTTCGGCAATACGCGGATCTCTCCCATCTGCCAAAAATTGACCGAGAAAGATTAATTGCCAATACTTACCCGTGTATTTCCAGTAGGCTCGGTCCTCATGCTTCCAAAACTCCTCACTGTGATCGAGAATGCCCCGGGTTACTTTGTATTCCATGAGACGCGCCCTGGCTTGTTCGACTTCTGAGGTAGTTTCTGACTTTTTGAGTAGCTTTGTCAGCGTTAAGTAACACACCGGAGGGGTTTCCTCTTCCAAAAGCCAATTAACAACTTCGTCTTGTAGCTTCATAATATCCTTATAAATTTGTCATCCACAATGTAAAACTAATCCTTAAGCGGTATATCATATCGTCTATAGCTCCATTACACCAGCACTCCATCACTCTATTCCCCCATCTCCGCACCCACACATTTTCTCAGCGTTCAGCATGCGCCAACGTCAGCAGCACCCGGTCCGGGGTCATGGGTAGCTCCCGCAGCCGCACCGCGATGGCGTTGTACACCGCGTTGGCAATCGCCCCGGCGGTGGGAATGGTGGGCGGTTCGCCGATGCCGATCACTCCCCGCTCCGCCTCGTCATAAATGATCACTTCGATCTCCGGGGTCTCGATGCTGCCGGCAATTTTGTAATTCTCCAAGTCGGAATTGACCATGGTTCCGGTGTGGGGATCCATCAGGCGGTCTTCGAAGAGCGCGTAGCTGATCCCCTGGATGATCCCGCCGTTGATCTGGCTCTCCGTGGTCAACCGGTTGAGCACCAGCCCGCAATCCGCCACCGCCACCACTTTCTTCACCTCGATGCGCCCGGTGAGGGTATCTACTTCCACTTCCACGAACTGGCAGCCGGCCACCCCGGCGGAGGAAAGCCCCTCCACCCACTCCCCGCGCACTTCTAAGGGTTCGGTGTCCAACAGGCTGCACAATTCTTTCCAGCCCAGCTTTTTGGCGGGGAAATTTTTAACCGCTATGGTTGATTTTTGCCATTCCATTTGGGCGAGCGAGACGCGGAAATGTTTGGCGGCGATCTCCATCAGAGCCTCGCGGGTTTTTTCGGCAGTATTTTTGATCGCCGGGGCGACCGAGGGCGCGGTAGTGCTGCCCCCGGATGCGCCGGATTTGGGATAATCGGAATCGCCGATCAGGGCGCGCACCTGCGCCATCTCCAGCCCCAACTCTTCCGCCGCTACCGAGGCCACGTAGGTGCGGGTTCCGGTGCCGAGGTCCTGGGTTCCGCAGCGCACTTCCACCATGCCGTCGGGATACACCGTGATCATCGCCTGGGTGCCGCGCCCGCCCGGCCACCAGATGCTGGCCGCCATGCCCATCCCGCGCTTTAGGGGGCCGGGATCGCTGCCGGGTTTAGGGTTCCGCTTCGCCCAGCCGATCTTTTCCGCCCCGATCCGCCATTCCTGCTGCCGCGCCGGGTTGGTGTCGTTCTTCAGGCGAAATTCCAGCGGGTCCATCCCCAATTTCTCGGCCATTTCATCCATGATCTGGTCCATGGAGAAAACCGCCTGGGGACATCCCGGGGCGCGGAAGGGCCGCGCTGCGCCGGCATTGGTGAATACGTCGTAGTGCTCGTGGCGGAAGTTGGGAATGTCATAGACGATGGGAAGGCGCACCCCGGCATTCGCGCCGATGCCGGCGGTTCCGTAGGTTATCGCGGAGAAGGCGGTGACCCGGCCGTCCCGGGTAGCGCCCAATTTCAACTTTTGAATGCTGTTGGGGCGGTTGCCGACGCCCAAAAATTCGTTTTTGCGGTCTAACATCAGCTTGACCGGGGCGCCGGCCTGTTTAGCCAGCCGGGCGGCAATGGCGGAGTAGCGCCCGGGCTGAAGCTTGGAGCCGAATCCCCCGCCCATGTGCTGGCAGATCACCCGCACCTTGTTGATGGGCATCTCCAGGGCGTTGGCGACTCCTTCGCGAACCCCGTGCACCGCCTGGGTGCTGTCCCAAATGGTCAACTCCTCGCCGTTCCACATCGCCAGGCTGCCGTGCGCTTCCAGGGGGGTGTGCACCTGCACCTGGGTGCGGAACTCACTCTCGACCACTGTATCCGCTTTAGCGAATCCGGCCTCGAGGTCCCCCTCCTCGCTTACCCGCGCCTCCGCAACGTTGGCTTTATCGGCAAAGACCCGCGGCGCGCCCTCTTTCATGGCGGCTTCGATATCCACCGCAAAGGGCAGCGCTTCGTATTGCACCTCGAAGAGTTCCAGGGCGTCTGCTAAGATTTCCGGCGAGGTCGCCGCCACCGCGGCCACCTCTTCCCCGGCGTAGCGAACCGTTCCGGTGGGATGCACGTCGGTGAGCGCCGCTTTCACGCCGGGCAGGCGGCGCACTTTGCTATCGTCGATGCGGATGATTTTGGCCGCAGCGTGGGGAGAAACGAGAATCGCGCCGTAGAGCATGCCCGCGGGGGCCTGGTCCTGGGTGTATTTGGCCCTGCCGCTCACTTTATCCGGCCCCTCCACCCGGGGATAGGCTTTGCCCAGGAAATCCATCCGCTCTAAGAAGCTGTTTTAGAAGTCTAAATTTTCGCCACTAAGACCCAAAGACACCAGGATTTCACTAAGATTTTTGATGTTTTTTGTGGCTTCTTTGTGTCTTTGAGCCTTCGTGGCAACTTTTAAAA
>WYBG01000211.1 GCA_011526015.1 Deltaproteobacteria bacterium
ATCCGGCCAGGCTGCGCCCGCCGCTGCCGGAGTGCAAAGCTTCAGTTTTGCACGAGCAGATGAAGGAGCAGGAGAAGGAGAAGGGGCAGGTACAGGCGCAGTTGGCAGGGACGGCGATGTTCCTGATGAAAAACCGGAATCCGGCCAAGCTGCGCCCGCCGCCGCCGGAGTGCAAAACTTCAGTTTTGCACGGGCAGATGAAGGAGCAGGAGCAGGGGCAGGAGCAGGAGCAGTTGGCAGGGACGGCGATGTTCCTGATGAAAAACCGGAATCCGGCCAAGCTGCGCCCGCCGCCGCCGGAGTGCAAAACTTCAGTTTTGCACGGGCAGGCGCGGAAGGGAAGAGCGACCCATCCCAGGAGATAGAAAAGGCTATGGAAACAAATAAGTCCGCAACCGAAAAAATCACCGCTTCGCCTGGAGATCCGACTGCTCCTGATCCTGCTCCCGCCCCTGGCCCTGGCCACGGCCCCCTCGTCGGCATTCGCATTCTCGACCTTACCCGCCTCTATCCCGGCCCCCTGGCAACCATGCTGATGGCGGAGATGGGCGCGGACGTGATCAAGATCGAAGACCGCATCAGCCCGGATCCCATGCGCCTCTACCCGCCCTTTATCGGCGAGGAATCCGCCGGGTACCTGGCGGTGAACCGTTCCAAACGCAGCATTTCCCTGAAGTTCAATGAGGAACTGGGCCAGGAGGTCTTCTTCCGCCTGGCAAAAACCGCGGATATCGTGGTCGAGCAATTTCGGCCGGGCGTGCTCAGCAGCATTGGCATGGGCTACGAGGAGGCGATCAAAGCCAATCCGCGCATCATTTACCTCTCCCTCACCGGCTACGGGCAGAAAGGTCCTTACGCCCAAAAAGCCGGGCATGATGTAAACTACCTCGGATATTCGGGAATTGTCAGCCTGACCGGCACGGAAAAGGGCGGGCAGACCCTCCCGGGCGTGCAGATTGCGGACGTGGCCGGGGGCGCGTACATGGCGGTGATCGCGGCGCTATCCGCCTTGTGGGCCCGGGAACGCGCCGGGGTTGGCCAAAAAGTGGACGTCTCCATGCTCGACGGGGTTCTGCCCCTGGCAACCCTGCAACTGGCGCACTACTGGGCCGGCAAGGAAAATTTGCCCCCCTGGAAACTGCCTCTCTCCGGCGGTCTTCCCTTTTATGGAGTGTACAAGTGCGGAGACGGAAAATACCTTGCCCTGGGCAGCCTGGAGCCGAAATTCTGGAAGCAGTTCTGCGAGCTGGTGGACAAGCCCGAATGGGTAAGCCGGTTCTATGCCGAGGGCGAAGAGGGGGAGAAGCTGAAAATGGAACTGATGCGGCTGTTCCGCACCCGCCGGCGGGATGAGTGGATCAAGTTAGTGGGAAAGGCGGACGTGTGCCTGACCCCGGTGCTGGATCTTTCCGAAATCGAGCGCGACGCGCACCTGAAGGAGCGGCAGATGGTGATTGAGCAGGAGCACCCAAAATCAGGCAAAATCAAGGGAGTAGCCATGCCGATCAAGTTTTCCCGCACCGTTCCGCACGCTCCCGGCCTTCCTCCCGCCCTCGGCGAGCATACCCTGGAAATTTTACAGGAGCTGGGCTACAGTGAAAAGGAAATCCGGGAATTGATCCGCCAGAAGGCGGTGTATATTCCCCCGGGGAAAAAATAAAGGTTAGAGAGCGCAAGCCCAAAATCCTCCCTACTTGATATAAAACGCCTCCTCCACCGGTCTCAGCGGCCGTCCCATCCATAATGGGCGGCGCAACCCGCCGGGGCCCGGCGCCGGGCGGGCCAGTTTCAACCATTCCCGGTAGATTTCAAACGATTTTTCAGTATCCACGAACACGTCCCCGTAGCGGTCTTCCGAATGCGCTTTTTCGATGCGCACTTTTTGGTGCCAGCAGTGCATCCCGCTGATCGGATCGGGATGTACCGGAAAGGTGATGTTTTGATGCACCCCGCCATCGCTCCAGAAAATGCGCGAGGAATCTGCGTCGCCGCTTTTGAATGGGCGGATACCGTCGAGCACCCGCATTCTCCATTTCCCGGATTCCGGCTGCTCGATGGAGACCAGGTTGGTGGCCCAGCGGTTACCCGGGGCATCCTGCGCCCGCCGCCAGCGCCCTAAGTGGTGGGAACAGGCCACCACCCCCGGCTTCATCCCTTCCGTCACCCAGACTTTATCCACAAAGTAACCGATGTCGGTATTCACCCGCACTAAATCGCCGGTTTGCAGTCCCAGGCGCGCCGCGTCGGAGGTGTGCATCCATAACGGGTTGCGGTTGGAAATCTCCGCCAGCCACTTGGCGTTGCCGGAGCGGGTATGAATCAGGGTGGGCAGCCGGAAGGTGGGCACTAAGGGAAATTCGCCATTCGCAAAGTTAATCTGATCGGGGTGAATATGGCTTTTGATATACACCGGCACGCTGTATTCCGGCCATCCCCACTCCGCCAGGGTGAGGGAGAAAAATTCCTGCTTGCGGGAGGGACTGGGAAATCCCACCCGGGCTTTCCCGGCCGCCATCACCCCGATGGCTTTACCGTTTTTGTAGATAATATTGGTCTTCGCATCCACCGCTGTTCCCTGCATTTCCGAATCCGCAAGGGCTTGCAGATGCTTTTCGTACGCGGTTTTCTCCACCTCGAATGCGCCGTACTTGTGCATGTATTCCAGCGGGTCCAGCCCTTCCTGCTGCGCTTTTTCCGGCAGGCCGGGGGTATGCTCGAAAATGTAGCGGTAGTATTCGTCGATGCTCACCTTTTCGCCGGGGCGATAGGGTGAGATGAAATGCTTTTTTATGCCTAAGCTGCCCTCGGGATCGATCCGCCAGGAAAGCTCGATCCAGAATTCATCCTCTTCCCACACCTCGCCGGCATTGGCCTCATAAGTAAAGGCGACCGGCCGGTTCAGGCGCCGGTGCGCTTCCCGCAGCACCGGCTGGCGAAAGGCGATCCAGGTTCCGGAGTGGGTTTCATAGCTGACCAGGTCATGGCGCTCCCCGGCGTGGCCCATGGGCAGCACGTAATCGGCGTAGTAGGCGGTTTCGTTCCAGGTGGGAGTCAAGGCCACGTGCAGGCCGATTTTGCTCTCGTCGCTCAATACTTCGATCCAGGAAAAACCGTCCGGGTAGGTCCACACCGGGTTGAATACCCGGGTGAAATAGACCGCCAGCTTCCCCCGCCCTTCCTTGAGGAAATGGGGCAGCAGAAAGCTCATCTCGTAATGCGCCAGGGGGTACTCGTTGGGAAAATGCAGCTCGTTCCAGAATTTTTGCGCCGGGGGCTTATCGAAAAACGCCGGCTTGAATTTGTTCCAGGCGCTGGGAGAAGTGCCGCCTGCGGTTCCCACGCTGCCGGTGAGCACGTTCAGAAAATGCAGGCAGCGCGCCACCGCCCAGCCGCCCAAATTGCCGCTGCCGGCGCTGCGCCAGTTGTGGGTGGAAAAACGGGTTCCCGCCTCCCCGATCTTGCGGGCGACTTCCACGATCATCTGCGCCGGAACCCCGCACTCCTGCTCGGCGAATTCCGGGGTGCATTCGCGGTATTCTTCTTTCAGCGCTGCGATGAAATTCTCAAACGTTACTTCCCGGCCAGGATGTTTCTGTTCCAGGTAATCCTGCCAGTTCACCCAGTCGCGCAGAAACCCTTCGTTGTAGAGTTTCTCTTCGATGATCACTTTGGCCATGGCCAGCAGCGCCGCGGCCTCGCTGCCGGGATAGGTGGGCATCCAGTAATCGGCCATGCTGGCGGTGTTGGAGAGGCGGGGGTCCATCACCGCTAATTTCGCCCCGTTCATCATCCCTTCGATAATGCGCTGGGCGTGGGGATTGAAGTAGTGCCCGGATTCCAAATGGGCGCTGATCAGCAGGATGAATTTGGCGTTGGCGTGGTCCGGCGAAGGCCGGTCATATCCCTGCCAGATGGCATAGCCGAAGCGCGCCCCGGCGGAACAAATGTTGGTGTGGCTGTTGTGCCCGTCCACCCCCCAGGCTTGCAGAACGCGGTCCATGTAGCCCTCGTGCCCGGGCCGCCCCACGTGATAGACCACCTCGTTGTGGCGCTGCTCTTGAAGCGCCTGGCGGATACGCCCGGCGACGTCTTCCAACCCGCTCTCCCAGGAGACCCGCTCCCATTTGCCTTCCCCGCGCTGCCCGGCGCGTTTGAGCGGATAGAGAATGCGATCCGGGTCGTTGATCTGGTTGATAGTAGCCGGCCCTTTGGCGCAGTTGCGCCCGCGGCTGCCGGGATGGTAGGGATTGCCTTCGAATTTGCGCACTTGCAGAGTTTCTTTGTCGATGTAGCTGAGCAGCCCGCAGCCGGCCTCGCAGTTGAAACAGGTGGTGGGAACGATCAAGTAATGCTTCGCATCGCGGCGCGGCCAGCTTTTCGCTTCGTATTCCACCCAGTCGTCCCATTGGTCGGGAGGAGGATAGTCCGTTAATTTGCCGGGTTCGCTTAACCGCGGCAACGCCGCCTCCTGCTCTTTGTGAAGGTTGGGAATCAGGTGAAGTGTTTCGGCAAGTTTTTCGATGAAGGTCGGTGGGATTTTTTTTATCATGGTTTGCTCCGCCAAAGGTCGGTGTATGAAGACCTCAAGGGTTTTAGAAACCTTTGAGGTCTATAGCTTATAAGTCTATCGTTCCTCAGCTCAACGGAATCAACTGCGGGGCGCGTACCCAGATGTGTTCGGTGATGTACATCCCGATCAGCGCCAGCGCCCCCGCTGCCGGCAGCAGCGCGGTTCCGCCGAACCATAGAAGAATCAGCGGCAGCGCATTGCCGCAGAAAACGGCTCCCAGCCAGAACGCCATGCGGTAGCGCCCGCTGACGATCATTTTGACGGTTTTCTTGGCGTCCGCGGTCGGGTGGGTGGTAATGATTTCCACGGCAATTATGATCAAGTTGAAAATAATTCCGAGATAAAGTAACGTTTCCAGGTATTCCAGCCAGTTTCCACTGCCGCCGGATAAAGGCGATGCCAGCGCAAATACCGCCGCCCCGGCAATGACGGCGTGCCCCAGCATGTGCAGCGGCAGCGCCGGGCTTTGCCAGAAATCCCGCCCTTTGGCCTGGGCGAACAGAAAGGCGGTGTAAACTGCGGTGATAATCGCGAAAATTGCGCTTCCCCCCAGGGCAAGGGGTTGCAAAACTGGCCATCCGAATAATTTCGCCGCCGCCCACAGGGTAAGAAAACCGCCGTAAAAAGTGATGCTGTATCCCCCGCGCACCAGCCAGGATTTCCATTGCGGGCGCAGCAGCACGTAGGCAAAGCGGGCGGGCTTGTCCAGATCCTTGACCAGCAGCGCGCCGGTGAATCCCAGGAACAGCAATCCGAAAACGATCCCCAGCCATTGAATAGATTCCGCAACCGGGGCCAGCCCAAAGGCCAGGGCAATAAACGGCGCTAAAAACGCCCCCGCGGCAATGGCTTTGGTACAGACGTAAGCGGAGACTTCCCAGCCCCACATTACCCCTTTGCCGGGGGCGTCGTACACCCGGCGGGCGCTTTCTTTAAGCACCTCCGCCGCTTTTCGGAGCATTTTCGGTTCTCCTCCCCCACCCGGGACCAGCACTTTCTCCGCGGGGCTCTCATCATCGCCAATCCA
>WYBG01000212.1 GCA_011526015.1 Deltaproteobacteria bacterium
GCTGGGGATTGTTGGAGTATAACTGCAAATAATAGGGAGTCTGGAGGTAGAAATAATCTTCGTAAATGGTGTTCTCAAAACGGCGATAGTTGGAAAAAGAGCGCTGGTAGGGATTGTCGTATTCCAGCTGGTAATTGCGATAAAGCCCCATCAGGTAAAAACTATTGTATTGGATGTAGGCGCTGCCCACGAACGCCCAGGGATTGCCTTCGCTCCCGAACAGGGAGAGTCCCCGGGCCTTGTCCAGTTCCGCGTACTCCGCCTGGAAAGCCACGTTTTGATACACCGATTGCAGGTTCATCCCGTACACCCGCCGGAACGATTTGGCCTCGCTCCAAAAAGGGTTTTCCCCGTCGGAAATGTTCCCCCCGTAGGAGGCGTAAATTTCGTTGTCGGTGAGGGTGGTCTGTCCCAAATCCGCCGGGTTTACGATTTCGTCGATATTGGGGCGAATGGGGCGGTCGTAGGCGCTTTCGTAATAGGTGACGCCCAGTTGAGTGGTGGGCAGCAGGTCATACGCGGCATGGAAACCGTAGAGCAGCTCCTTGACGGTTTCCCGCCAGGACAGATCGGTAAGGAAACGGGCGCTGTCCAGGGGCGCGTATTCGAAGCGCTGGTCGAGCACCACGAACTGGTTGACCGGGTGAATAAGCTCCCCTTTATACAACACCGGGGTTTTGTTCAACACCGCGTCGCGTTTGGTAAAGGAGCCGAACAGGAACAGGTGGGCGTTGTGAAAGGCGAATTCCGTGGCCAGCCCGTTCAGCTTGAATTCCCGGGTGCGGGAATTGTCCCCCGCCAGGCCGATGAAGCGTTTGCGAAAGCCCAGCCCGGATTTGCGGGGAACGAAAAAGTCGGTAGATTCCATCACCACCCCCTGGCCGAAGGTGAGGGCGTAATTCCCCAGGTAGAGCTTGCGCATTTCCAGCGGACCCAGGCGCTTGTTTTCTACTCCAAAGTAAAATTTCATTTGGGGTACCTGAATGAAACCCAGGTCGCTGGTAAGGGTCGGCTCTCCCAGGGAACGCCAGTAGGAGAGGCCCAGTTTGAGGTCCGATCCCCAACTGGCGATCAAGCGGGAATAGACGTCGGGATAAAGGTTCACGCCGACGCCGGTCAGTTCATTGGTGCTAGTGCTGGTCACGTCGCCTTCCTCGGTCAAAAAGGGCGTGTTGGTCATGCGAAACAGCAGGCTGCCGTGGAATTCCCGCTTGCGCGAAGGAGGAGAAAAGGAAATAAAATCCCGGGCATTGCGGAAGCCAAAATAGGAGAGATACGGGGCGCTGCGCAGATCGCGCAGGCTGGTGATCTGCCCCACCTGGCTGCGGTAATTCACAATCGCAGCGGCGTCCACCGGGGAAACGCTCTGAAGATTCCAAAACTCATCATAACGCATTTGATTGACGTTGACCGGCTCCAGCGCCTGTTCGATCCAGAAATCGATCAACGCCTGGTTGGTACCCTCGTCTCCTTCCCAGCGGTCCAGCCGGTAATAGAGATCGGAAAGGCGGGTTTCCCGTTCCGAAACCTCCCGGTAAGGCTCGATGCGCACCAGCGGGCGCAGTTGCAGCAGAACTTCCTGGGTAATACCTTCGATCTCCCGCAGTTGGAAGAGGCTGGTGAACGGCCCTTCGTACTGAATCCGGTCGTAGATTCGCTCGGCAATTTCCCGGGGAATGGGCAGTTTTTCGATCTCTTCGTAGGAAGCGTTATTGATGTCGAGCTGGTTTTCGTAGGAATAGGCCATTCCGGCTTCTTCCTGGGAAAATCCCCTGAACTGAGCCGCCACAATGATCAGGAGATAAAGGAGGTAATGGTAACGGTTGTGCATCTTGCCCTGCCCGTTTTTTGTAGAGTTTGTTGTGGCAATGAATTGGCAATTGCCAATTGGTAATTGCCAATTGCCAATTAGAAACTGTATGCAACCCCGAACGAATGGGTCTCGCCCAGCTCGCTGTGGGTGCGCAGCCCGTAATCGACCTTGAAATCCTGGATCTCGAACCCCACCCCGGCGGAAAAGCGGTTGGGGCTGGTGGTGCCCCCGAAGCGCAGGAAAATGTATTCGAACACCTGGAATTCCGCCCCGCCCCATACCTCGGTATTTTCGGAACCGACCAGGCGGTTGAAATCGAGGCTGGTGGACACACCGTCGTAAGGCTGGTAAGAAATCCCGGCCACGATCCGCTGCGGCAGGTCGTGTTTGACGGACTGCCCAACCTGGGGAGCATTCAGGTTCAGGAGATAGACCCCGATGTAGGTGCGGGAATATACCGAGGCCTGGAATCCCACGTCCAACCCGAAGGTGGTGGCGCTGCCCAGGTTGATCCCTCCCACGGAAGTGCCCAGGGTCCAGTGATACCCCTTCAAAGAGTAACCGAATGCCAGGCTGGAGTGAATATCTTTGAGGAGATAAAACCCGTGCGAGAGGGCAAAGGTGTACTCCCCGGAGAGGTTTTCCCCCTCGTAGTCCACCCCGAAGTATTGGAAATTGAGCGACAGGGTGCCGTACTTTTGGGGCAGCGGGTAAGCAACGCCGCCGAAAAAGTTCTTGAAGAAATTCAAATTATAGAGCCGCAAGTAGGCCGCCCCCATTTGCAGGCGCTCCAGGCGGCTCAACCCCGCGGGATTGTAGTAAGCCGACCAGACGCTGTACTCCGTGGAGACGCCGGCCCCGCCCATGGCCGCCACCCGGGGGCTGGGGAAACGGTCGTCGAACAGCCCGGCGTTGGTATGCAGGGAAAAACTGAGGATGAACAGCAGCGCAGACAGTATCGTTCTTTTCATTGCCGATAACCCGGTTAAATGAGTATTCAAAGAAATCCCCACATTCCTCACGAAGTGGTTGCTTCGGTGCAGGGATGACAATCCCAAAACGTTGTCATGCCTGCGAATGCAGGCATCTCATAATCCACACTAAACTATGGAACAATCTCAGGATATAGGTCTCTCCATTCAGGGTTTAATGCGTTAATAACATTTTCTTTATACTCACGCTTCCATTTCTTCATTCGTTTTTCCTGCAAAATGGCGCTTTCGACATTATCTGTCTCCAAATACCAAACCAGCTTATGACAATTATATTTGCTGGTAAAACCTTCTACCAAGTGATTTTTATGTTCATAAACTCGTCTGGTCAAGTTGTTTGTTATTCCGATGTAGAGCACGGTGTTGTATTTGTTCGTCATTATATAGACGTAGTATTTTTTCATTTCCCAAAGTTCCGAAGTATGAGACCCCTGCATTCGCAGGGGTGACCTGGAATGATAGCTCACTTCAACACCGTCCCCACCACAATCGGCGCCATCTTGATTTTGGTTTTGGCGGAGACCGGCTCCACCACCTTCAGGTGGCAGACGTAGGCGCCCAGGGGGACCCGTTCGTTGCGGCGGTCGCGGCCATCCCAGGTGAAGGTATTTTCGATCACCTCCGCCGCTTCATCTAACAGGGTAGTTACCAGCCGCCCGCCTAAGTCGAAGATGCGCAGGGTAACCTGGTTGTTGACCGCGGCGGCGTTGTAGGAAATCTCGATGGTCTCTCCCCGGTCCGGCGCGAAGGGATGCGGTTCCACCTTCAAGGCGACGTCTTCGATGGAAGGCGCGTAATTGGGATCGACTTCGAGTTGGTCCTGGTAAACCGGGAGAATCTGAAAGATGCTGTCGCCGTCGTCTAAAAAGAGGCTGCCCACGCCTTCCACAAAGATCCGGGTATTTTCATTGAACTCCGACAAATCCAGCCGGGCGGTATCCCATATCCGCACGTTGGTTTTGCCCCGCCCGTCGCTGATTTCTAGGGTAGTGCCGTTCCCGGCGGAAAAACGTTCCACGATCACCCCTTCGGTGGCGACCAGGGTTCCGTCCCAGCGGGGGGAATTGACCTGCGCGTTGGTCAGGCGCAATGGTTCCGGCGTTGGCAGCCCTTCGGCGAGCAGGGTGATCTGGGTGTATTCGACCTCCGTGACCCCGTTGAACTCCGTCACCACCCCGCGCGCTTCCACCAGATTGCCGCGCACCAGTTCCGGCTGGATCAGCCCGAAGCGGAACAGGTTGATTCCCCGCCCGGATTCATCCTGGATGTAGGCGGTGGTGAGGGAATCGTTGGCGGAGGAAACTTCCCGCAGCTTGCCCGCGCCGATGGTGGTCACGCCCCGCACCGTAATAGTCCCCGGGAAAGCCGCGGAGTTGGTTTGCAGATCGTAAATCAGGTAGCGCTCTCCTCCGGCAACGCTCAGCCGCGGCGATACGTTGATCAATTGCAGCCGCCCTCCTTCCCCGGCGGTGCGCACCCAGAAAACCGAGGTCACCGGTTCGGCAGGCGTGGCCAGGTTGCTGAAGACAATTTTAGCGGTATCCGGGGAGGTGATCGAGGTGTTGCGAATCAGCACCTGGTGGACCCTGTCGAACGGATCGGTTTGCACCTCCACCGCGGCGTCTTCCAGCCCGTTCCCTTCCAGCGCGACCTCGGCGGGATTTCCGGACCACTGCCATAACTGGGGCAGGTCGATGCGCAGCGTGGTGATGGGGTCTTCAATGGTCCCGATCAGTGAAACGGTGAAATTTTGCAGGGTTTGATTGGTATCGACCGCGGCGATGGAGAGGGACGCAATCCCGCTGCCGTCGGCCCGGGCGGTTTGGCCGGGGATGGTGATTTCATCCTGGTAAGCGGGAATGAGCTGGGAAGCGTTGTTGAACACGTCCATCACCCCCTGAACGGCAATGCTGTCTCCTGCCCGGAGAAAACCTAAGTTGATGCCGGTGATATCCCACACCCGCACTAAAACGGTTCCTTTGTCATCCCGCACGGTAATATTCGTCCCGCCTCCCACGCCCGAGGCAATATCCTCGGCCACGCCTACCACGCGCATGTAAGTTCCTTCATAAGTAAGGTCGTTGGCGATCACCGAAGAAACATAGAGCGGATCCGGGAGGGGATTGCCGGCGGAAACAAAGCTGACGGTATAATTGGTAATCTCGGTAACCCCGCCGAATTCCGTGATTGTACCGCTGACCCGCAGCCGGTTCCCGCGGTCGATGCGGTCCGCCGGGTTGGGGGGATCGAAATCGAACAGGTTGATACCCCTGCCGGAGTTATCCTGAATATACGCGTCGGTGCGGGTGGCGATGGTCTTCCCCGCGCCTAAGGTAACAACGCCCTCGACGGTGACGTTGGTGAATCCCGCGGGATTGGCCTGGATATCTGCGATGGAGGTTACCACGGCCACGGTGTACGAATTGGTGGGAGAGGTTGTAACTAAATTGTCATTGTCCCTGGCTTTCACGTAATATCGCACCACCGCACCGCTGGGTTGGGGAGCAATCGTGGCGCTGTAAGTATTCCCGGTGGCCACATTCATGGCGGTGCTGTCGAAGGGGGAATTGTCGGCGGAGTAGAACATGAATACGCTTACCAGGGTTCCGTCATCGGTAACGGTGGCCGTAACCGTAACGGCGTCGCCGGGGAAGGGCGTGGCGGGCGTATGGTTTACATTGCTGACCTGGGGCGGGTCGGAAGCCGGGGGCGCGCCGTTGGGCGTGGGCAGGTTGGGGCGAAAAGAGGCCGCCAGGTCTTCGCTGGTCTCATCGTGCCCGCTGACGCCGTTGCCCCCGGATTGGTTCTCGCCATTCTCGGTTGCATCGGAGCGCTGCACGGACTGGCCGTTTACATGGGGATCTGCTCCCGAAACCGAAATCTGTTGCGGGATGGGGGTGTCGTCCAGGTAAGTAGAGGGGTCGCTGTTCGGATCCGGCCCGTCGATGGAAACCCCGCTTTTATCCACCGCTTCCACTTTGTCGCCCCAAACCGCGTAATCCAGGTCCTGCACCAGGTCGCTCTCCCCGTTCCAAAAATAGAGGATGATCACCTCTCCGTCGTTGCTCAGCCCGCCCTGGTTATTGATCGAGCCGGGCAGTGCTTCGCGCATGTCCGGGATGGCGGGGTCGGTGTTGAATAATTCATAACCCGGGGAAAGCCCGTAAGTGGTGATAAAATTGCTCCCGTGCATGGCGATGGTTTGATATTCGCCCGGGGCGATAACCGCGCCATCGGGAAAGCGGGCGTGAAAATCCCCCAGGCTGCCCCCCCCGGCGTCGCTGCCGGTAACGATTTTGTAGTAGTAGAACCCGTTGCCGGGATGGGTCGCATCGGTCAGGTAATAATTTGACAGGTCGATGGGGCTGGCGGTGGGATTGTGGATTTCGATGAACTCCCCGGCGGTGGGGGTAACCACAAATTCGCTGATCAACAGATGTTCCTGGGCAGAAACGAGCAGGGGGAACCACATTACGAGGATGAAATAACGCAGAAAGCTCATGCCGCGTTCTCCGGTTTGAAGTTGCAAAGAAAACGATCCCAACTCCCTGGCCGATGAATATAGAGAACGAATACTTTTTTATCAAGGGGAGATTTAAGGGCTTGACGATTGAAGATTGAAAATTGAAGATTGGCGGCTGGCGAATCAATGTCGTTTAGTTAAGCCGCTATGATTGTCATTCCCGCGAAAGCGGGAATCTATAACCCCTTGAATCTCTGGATTTCCGCTTTCGCGGAAATGACATTTTACTAACAATTTTCCTTAACTAAACGACATTGGCCGGCGAATGAGTATTTTTTGTCCCGCAGGGATTTAAGGCGCGGGGGCCTGGGAAGCATGTCGCCCTGCTCGCGCGCCGGCGGGGGGAAAAATTTGGATTGCATCTCAAACCTCGATTTGTTAACATGCCTGCGGTTGAGCCGGTAATCTCACGCCGGTTTTGTAACATTTTAGCCCTTTGAAAAACTCGCTCAAAATGTCATTCCCGCGAAAGCGGGAATCCAGAAAAGTGGCTTAGAATATGGATTCCCACTTTCGTGGGAATGACAGACGAGAGGATGAACTGCCA
>WYBG01000021.1 GCA_011526015.1 Deltaproteobacteria bacterium
GCGACCTCCGGGAAAATCCAGTCAAAACAAACCATCATGCCGATCTTCGCCCCGCGCACTTCCTGCACCGTTAGCGGGGTATCTCCGGCGTCGAACCAGTTTTTCTCTTCGTTGAACAGGTGCAGCTTGCGGTAGGTGTGCGCCATTCCCCCCGGCCCCAGCAGGAGGGCGCTGTTGAAATACTTATCTTTTCGCTTTTCCGCAAAACCGGTCACGAGGTAAAAATTCCGCTCCCGGCAGAGGGCCGCCAGGCTCTCTACCGTAAAAGAGCGGCGCGGGTCTTCCGCCAGGGTTTTCACCTCTTCCCGGTCGCGGAAATAATAGCCGCTGAAGGGCAATTCCGGCAGCACGATGAGGTCTGCGGTCGCCTGCCGCAACGCCCGGATAACTTTCGATACATTTTGATTCACCTTCCCGAAGCGGGGACGGAACTGGTAGTAGCCGATTTTCATACTCTTCCCGGGGTTTTTAAGTTGGCTTCTCAGGAGTAAACCTGGGGAGTAACTTCTATTATGATATTATGGCAACAGGTTATGTTTGATGGGACATGTTACGTCATCGTGCAGGGAGTGCCGTGCGCCCTGGCTTTGCCGCAACCCTTACCGGCTGCGATGATAGCGGTAATACGCCGCGCAGGCGCCTTCGGAGGAGACCATCGGGGCGCCGAGGGGTTTTTCCGGGGTGCAGCGGACGCCGAAGGCGGAGCATTCGTAGGGCTTTTTGATGCCCTGCAGCACCAGCCCGGCGATGCACTCGGCCGGCTCATCGGTGGTCAAATGGGCGACCTCGAAGCGCTTTTCGGCGTCGAAGCGGGCGTAAGTGTCGGTAAGCCCCAGCCCGCTCCGGGGAATTTCCCCCACCCCGCGCCATTTGCGGTGCACCACCCGGAAGACCATCTGGATCAGCTCCTGGGCGGGGCGGTTCCCCTGCTCCTGCACCGCCCGTTGATACTGGTTTTCCACCTCGTGGCGGCCCTCCTCCAACTGCTTCACGCACATGTGGATTCCCTGGAGAATGTCCAGCGGCTCGAAGCCGGTAACTACAATCGGCGCGTGATATTTCTCGGCGATGGAAAAATACTCCGTGTAGCCCATCACGGTGCAGACGTGCCCGGCGGCCAAAAATCCCTGCACCCGGTTTTGGGGAGAGGAGAGAATCGCCTCCATGGCCGGGGGAACCAGCACGTGGGAGACCAGCAGGGAGAAATTCTCGATCCCGGAGCGGTGCGCCTGGTACACCGCCATGGCCGTTGCCGGGGCGGTGGTCTCGAATCCCACCCCGAAGAAAACCACCTGCTTATCCGGATGCCGGCGGGCAATTTTCAGGCAATCCAGCGGGGAATAGACGATGCGCACGTTTCCGCCGTTGGCTTTCACGGTGAACAGATCGCCCGCGCTGCCGGGAACCCGCAGCATGTCGCCGAAGGAGCAGAAGATCACCTCCGGGCGGGCGGCGATCTTCAGGGCCTTGTCGATCAATTCCAGCGGGGTGACGCACACCGGGCAGCCGGGTCCGTGCACCAGGGTGATCTCTTCCGGCAGCAATTCGTCGATGCCGAATTTCATGATCGCGTGGGTTTGCCCGCCGCACACTTCCATGAGGGTCCAGGGGCGGGTGGTAATCCGCCGCAGCGAATCCGCCAACTGCCGGGCGGCCTTCGGGTCGCGGTATTCCTCCACGTATTTCATGGCGACTCCTCCCCGCTGGAATCTTTGGCCTCCAGCTCTTCCAGGTCGCCGATCTCTTTCAAATACTGGAAGATTTTCTGCGCCTCTTCCGCATCCACGGTATTGATGGCAAACCCCACGTGAACCAGCACGTAGTCATCCACCTTTGCCTCCGGCACGTAGGCGAGATTCACTTCCTTCACGATGCCGCCAAAACTTACCTTCCCGATCCGCAATAGCGGATCATCTCCTTCTATGCTCATGATTTTTCCCGGCACGGCTAAGCACATGTTGTATCCTCGCTTGGTTCAAGGTTATCCAATGTCATTTCAACTTCTCCCCTCTCCATTGGAGAGGGGCCGGGGGTGAGGTAAAAAATCCGCAATTCTTTTCAAAACTCTATCCAAATCACTTAGTACTTCATCATTTGTAAAACGTAAAACCCTTATGCCCCACTGATTGAGCATGGCGGTTCGATCTTCATCATGCTCCTCCTGGATTTCTATTTCATGAACTTTACCGTCCACTTCTACTACCAATCGTGCTTCATGGCAATAGAAGTCGGCGACAAAGTAACCCAAAGGATGCTGCCTTCTGAATTTGAAGCCCTTCAATCGGCGATTTCTCAGGAATTCCCAGAGAAGTTGTTCTGCACGCGTCGAATTTTTGCGCAGTTCTTTGGCGCTTCTAAAAAGTTCTGCTTGAGCGCCGAAGAAAATGTCTTCTTCTGGAGTTGGCATTTTTACCTCACCCCTAACCCCTCTCCATTGGAGAGGGGAACTTTAGAGTAATCACTTTGTAAACTGGTTTCTCCCCCTCGCCGCCGCCAACTGCCCCAGGGCAATCCCCCCGTCGTTGGGCGGCACCCGCTGGTGCCAGTAGGGCTGAAATCCCTCCTCCGCCAACCGCCGCACCATTCGCTCGGTAAGGTATTTGTTTTGAAAACACCCCCCGCTCAGGGCCACCTGGGGTACTCCCGCTCTCGCTGCCGCCGCTGCCGCCATTTCCGCCAGGGTATTATGGAACTTCCGGGAAATTACACCGGCGGGCGCCTGGTTTCTCACGTCCTCAAGAATCTCCCGCGCCATTGGTTCCCAATCTATCACAAAGCGGGGAAAATTCCCATCCTTTTTCTGATTTTCTATCCCAAAGCGATACACTTCCTCGCCCTCTCCGGCAATATGGAATTCCAACTCCATGGCCGCCTGCCCTTCAAAACGAGTGGCCTGGCGGAGGCCGATGAGCGACGCGACCGCATCGAACAGCCGCCCGGCGCTGCTGGTAAGCGGAGCATTGATCCCTTTTTGGAGCATGGAGCGGATGATTTTCAACTCCGCACCGGAGAACGCCTGCACGGGGGCCAGATCCTCGCGCTCGAACAGCGTTTCTCCCCAGACTTCGTATAGCAGCCCCAGGGCGCTGCGGCGCGGCTCTTTGATCGCGCTCTCCCCGCCGGGCAGCCGGAAGGCGCGCAGGCAGCCCAGGCGCTCAAAACCGCTTTCGTTGACCAGCAGAAATTCCCCGCCCCACACCGTGCCGTCGCTTCCGTAGCCGGTTCCGTCCCAACTGATCCCCAACACCGGCGCTTCCAGCTCATTCTCCGCCATGCAGGAGAGCACGTGGGCGTGGTGGTGCTGCACTTCGATTCGCGGCAGCCCGGTCCGGCGGGCGTATTGGGTGGAAAGATAATCCGGGTGGGCGTCGCAAACCACGGTTTCCGGGCGTGTTTCATAGAGGCGGCTTAAACTGTCGATTACTTCCCGGAAAGCGCGGTAGGAAGCCTCGCTCTCCAGGTCGCCGATGTGCTGGCTGATGAACGCCTGGTTGTTGGCCGAGATCGCCACGGCATTTTTCAGGTGCGCGCCCACGGCCAGCGCCGGGGGCAAATTTTCTTTGAGGGTGACCGGCAGGGGCGCGTAACCCCGCGCTCTCCGCAAAATCAGCTCCCGCCCGGCCATGATGCGGGCGATGGAATCATCCACGTGGCGGAGGATCGGGCGATTGTGTACCAAAAACAGATCCGCGATGCCCCCCAGCCTTTCCAGCGCCTCGCGCTCGTCGATGCAGATCGGCTCATCGGAAAGATTGCCGCTGGTGGCGACGACGGGAAAGCCCAGCTCGCGCATCAAAATATGGTGCAGCGGGGTGTAGGGCAGTAGCGCGCCGAGGTAGGGGTTGGCGGGGGCAACTTCATTACAAATTCCCAATTCTGAATTCTCCATTCTCAATTGCGAATTTTGAATTGGGAACATCGAATGTCGAATATCGAATCTCGAGCGTTGCAGGAGCACGATGGGCGCTTCCGCGGAGCAGAGCAGGCGTTCTTCCAACTCAGAGACCTGGCAGTGCTTTTGAACACTTTCCAGGGAGGGGAACATCAGCGCGAAAGGTTTTTCCTCCCGGTGTTTGCGGCGGCGCAGCTCCCGCAGCGTTTCCGGGATGGCGGCGTGCGCCATCAGGTGAAAACCGCCCAATCCCTTCACCGCCACGATTTTCCCCTCCCGGATCGCTTTGGCCGCGGCTAACAATGCGGAGTGGTAATCCGCGAGCATGTTTCCCCGGGCATCCCACAACTCCAGGTGCGGCCCGCACCCCGGGCAGGCGTTGGGCTGGGCGTGGAAGCGCCGGTCCGCGGGGTTTTCATACTCCGCCCGGCAGCGCTCGCACATCACGAACGTTTTCATGGTGGTATTGGGGCGGTCGTAGGGCAGCGCCGCGATGATGCTGAAACGGGGCCCGCAATTGGTGCAATTGGTGAAGGGATAGAGATAACGGCGGTCTTGCGGGTCGAAAATCTCCCCCAGGCACTCCGGGCAGGTGGCGACGTCCGGCATTACCAGGGCGGTTTTAGGGCCGGATTCTTCGCTTTTGCGGATTTCGAACCGCTCGTAGCCGAGTGGGTCGAGCAGAGAGTGCTCGAAGCTCTGGATGAAGGAGCGGGGCGGTTTTTCCCGCTCGATGCGCAGCAGAAACGCCTCCAGCGCCGGCGCTTCCCCCTCCGCTTCGATGAACACGCCCTGGGAGGAATTGACCACCCAGCCGCACAAATGCAGATCGGCGGCCAGGCGGTAAATAAAGGGACGAAATCCCACCCCCTGAACCGCGCCCTGGATGGTGATTTTGAGGCGCTTCATAGCGTACCGGTTTAACCGCTTAGCCGGCAAAAATCAGGTGAAAGCCCTAAAAACTGCCGGAACAGGATTAGCGTTTTTGTAACAGGCACTCGCAGCCGAATGCCAGGATTTCGCGCACCAGGGGAATATTGGGGATTTTGGCAGGAGTAAGGTTGAATCTCGTTTTATACACCGGGCGAAACAGGAACAACTCTTTTACGACCGGCTGAAAACCGTACTGTCGGCAGTAGCGCTCAAATGAACGGATGCTCAATCCCTGGTGATAATTCAGAATAACGCTCTCGATGAGGGCGGGGTTTTCCCGCAGCATTCTGCCCAACAGCCGGAGCAGGCGGTCCGGCAGCAGGTGCAGGTAGGGAATTATTTTCAGAAACGATCGGGCATTTTGCTGGTGCCCGGCAAAACCGGAAAATCGCGGCGGAAAAGTAATATAGAGGCGGCCATTATCATTTAGCAGCCGGGCAATGTTCGAAAAAGCGGCGTGGCGATCCGGAATATGCTCGATGACGTCTCGCATCACGATCAGATCGAAGGTCTCCCCGATCTGCTCCACGATTTTCGCATCGGTGATGTCGCCAACCAGGATATTGAGGCGGGGATTTTTTGCTTTGGCGATTTCTACCCGAGCGGCTTCCAATTCTACGCCGCTTGCCTGCACCCCGGCGCGCTGCAATACCTCCAGAAATCCGCCTTCCGCACAACCGATTTCCAATATTTTCAACTCTGTCCAATTGGGCAAATGCTGCCGGAAATAGGGCGCCAGGTAGGATTCGGTATGTTTTATCTGTTCATAAAAATGTTTTTCTGCCATGCTGCTTTCCAGGGCGGTATCCGCTACCTGCGCCGCTGCGCTTCCTTTCTTAACCATTCGATCCATTCATCGATCCCCTCCCCGGTTTTCGCGGATACCTCAAAGATCGTCAAACCGGGATTGATGTTGAGGGCGTTCTCCCTGGCCTTCGCCATATCGAATTCGAGGTAGGGAAGCAGATCGACCTTATTGATAATGCAGACGTCCGCCACCCGGAACATTTTGGGATATTTCAGGGGCTTATCGTCTCCCTCGGTGGTGCTGAAGATCACCACTTTCAAGTCTTCGCCCAGGTCGTAGCTGGCCGGGCAGACCAGGTTGCCGACGTTTTCGATCACCAGGATATCGGTTTGCGCCAGGGGCAGGTTGGCGACCGCGTCCTGCACCAGTTTGGCCTCCAGGTGGCAGGCGCCGTTGGTAATGATTTGCACCACCGGGACGCTGTACCTGGCAATGCGCCGGGCGTCGTTATCGGTCTGCACGTCCCCTTCCACCACGGAGATGCGCAACTGGCCGGCCAGTATCTCCAGGGTGCGTTCCAGAAGAGTGGTTTTGCCGGAGCCGGGGGAACTGACCAGGTTGAGGGTGAATAAGCGGTTTTCTTTGAATCGCGCCCGGTTCTCCGCGGCGATTTCATCGTTTTTTTGCAATATCTTTCTTTCGACCGTGATAACGTTCATTGGGGTTCTCTTGTTAATTGTCAATTGGCAATTGCCAATTGCTAATTGCCAATTATAATTTGACTACCGGCACACTTCTATAATCACCTTCAACATATCCAGCGCGGAAATGATCCCCACCACCTGCTCGTTGCGGGTGACAAAGACGCGGTGGATGCGCCCGCGGATCATCAGGTCGGCGATTTCCCGCACCGGGGTATCTTCCAATACGCTGAAGATCATGGAGGTCATAATGTCGCTAACCGCGGTGGTGGATTCATCCCGCAGATCAAAAGAAGCGATTTCTTCTTTGGCATATTGAAAACGCAAATCCGGGAGATAATAATCGTGCGGATGGGCGACATGGCGCTCTTTCATGGGCAGGGTGGTGTGGCGTACGATGTCGGTCAGGGAAACCACTCCTAATAATTTGCCGTCATCCGAGAGCACCGGGGCGCCGGAGATGGAATTCTCCACCAGGAATTCTGCCAGCCGATCAATAGTCCAATCTGCCTGTGCTCCCAAAATTTCCCGGGTCATGATGTCATTCGCAGTCAGTTTTTCCATATGTTCTCCCGATTATGGGTGAGAATTGCACTCTATGAGCCATCGGAAATTCATTCACCCGTAAGCTCCTTAACCACCCGGTCTTTAAACGGCAATCCCTTGCAGCGCCATCTTTGGCGTTCCACGCTCAACATTCGCGAATGACGGCGCGGCCGAGCCGCACGGCGATGGCGGATTTCTTGCCGGATCAAGATTGCGGCACAGTACCCCGGAGCGCTTCGAGCACTCTGAGGAGGCTGCGTTTCCGGGTTTTCAAAATTTCCCGGAACTCCATCCGGTCCGTATCGGCAATTTCCATGCTTAAATCGGAAATGCAGGATTCCAGCACTTCTTGCAAAATTTGCGCTTCTTCTTCGCCAAGCGTTAAGTGAATCATCGCCATATCCCCTTCTGCTTTCCCAGAAATTACCAGGGGTATGTTACGAAAAAAAATGCTAAAAAAGAAGAACCGGCGTCAAAAAAAGATACTTTTGAGAATGGCCAATGCCGTGAATGGGAGAGTGGGAGAAACGGAGAAAGAGAGATGCAAGTCTCCGTTTCTCCCGCTCTTCCATTCTCCGTTTCAAACGTGTTAATTCCCCTTCTTCCACTGCACGGCGATGCCCATCCTGCCCAGGTCCTCCAGCAGCCGCCCCGGCTCTACGAGATGGGCCATCAACCACAGGCCGGGTTTGCGGATGGCTCCCTCGAGGTACTGCAACAGGCAGGCCGCTACCGGGGCGGCCGTAAGCAGGTAACCGTCTTCATGGGAGATGCGCAGCTCCCGGTACGCCGGCTTGCCGGCCGCTTCCCCCCGGGCTTCCAATTTCAGGATGTTGATGTAGGGCGGTTTGGAGAAGCGGCGCAATCCCCAAACCAGCAGTTTTCCGAGGGTGGAAAATTTCCCTTTCGGATGAATTTTTACCCCCGCCATCAGCAGGGGAAAGACGACGCCATCGACAAACCGGTTGAAACCGCTGACGTAGAAAGCGGTCTCCTGCAAAGCGGGAAACATCTCCGGCAGGGAGTGCATCTCTTCTAAAAACATCGGGGCGCAGTAGCGTTTACCGAACGGATCACCGAAATCGAAACGCGGGTAATCTGTAGCGGAAAACATGCTTGCTTTACGCCATCGCTTATCCCGGTAAATGGCCGGGCGGGGGTTGGCGATCTCCCGGGTGATCTCTTCCGCAAACTCCCGCAAAGTCGCCTCGGAAAAATGCAAATCCGCCCAATTTACCTTCAGGAGGCTCCCGATATTCGCGCTGTTCAGGCGGTCGAATTGCTGCGCGGCATGGCGGATCATCACTGCCGGAAGCCCGGGGTGAAAACCGCCGTCGGTGATGAAGCAGCGCCCGGCGTTCAAGATTTGGGGGCGCAGCGCATTCAGGGAGGCCAGTTTTTTTTCCGAGGAAAGCTGAATATCGAGATAGTCGCTTCCCGCCTCCAGTGCAGCCGCTGCAACGCTCCCGGCGTATTGGGTAGTGCTGGAGGCGGAGATCACCATATCCATCCCGGTAAAGGCGGATTTGAGCGCCGCTGAATCTGCCGCATCCAGGCGAATTCCCCGCGCCCTCATCCCGCTGAATTCCGCATTCAGCCCCGCGGCGGCGGCTTCGGCGCGCTGAAGATTGCGCCCGGCCAATACCAGCCGGCAATCACTGAACCGCAGCAGCAATATCGCCAGCGCCAGGCCGCTGTTGCCGTAACCGCCCAATATCAGAAAAATTTTAGGCTGCATGGATCCTCTATGAATTGCCAATTGCCAATTGCTAATTGCCAATTGAATTACCCCTACACCTCTTCCAACCGCGCCGTAAAGTGCCGCAGCACCGGGGCTTCGTACACTAAGCGCAGCCCTCTTATTTTCTCGCGCTCCTTATACAGTTTGGCGATGGATTCCGCCACGTAGACCATGTGCTGGGTAGTGTAAACCCGGCGGGGAATGGCCAGGCGCACCATTTCTAACTCCGGCCAGACATCTTCCCCGGTCCGGGGATCTTTGTGGCCGAACATCAGCCCCCCGATCTCCACCGCCCGGATGCCCGCTTCGCGGTAGAGCGCCACGGTGAGCGCCTGGCCGGGAAACTGGCGCTGGGAAATGTGGGGCAGGAATTCTTTGGCGTTGAGATAAA
>WYBG01000213.1 GCA_011526015.1 Deltaproteobacteria bacterium
AAACGGTTGTTCGACCCCGGCACTCCCTTTTTAGAATTCTCGCAGTTGGCGGCCTGGGACATGTACGATAACGAAGCCCCCGGCGCGGGAATGATTACCGGGGTGGGAGTGGTGCACGGCAAAGAGGTGCTCATCGTCGCCCACGACGCCACGGTCAAAGGCGGAACCTACTTTCCCATGACCATCAAAAAACACGTGCGGGCGCAGGAGATCGCCATGCAGAACCACCTGCCCTGCGTGTATTTGGTGGACTCCGGGGGGATTTTCCTGCCCTACCAGTCGGAAACGTTTCCCGACCGCGATCATTTCGGGCGCATCTTCTTCAACCAGGCGCGCATGTCCGCGGAGGGCATTCCGCAAGTCTCCGTGGTGCTAGGCTCCAGCACCGCCGGGGGGGCTTACCAGCCGGCCATGAGCGATGAAGTGGTCATCGTTCGCAAGCAGGGCTACATCTACATCGGCGGACCGCCGCTGGTAAAAGCGGCCACCGGGGAAGTGGTCAGCGACGAGGACTTAGGCGGGGCAGACGTGCACTCCCGCATTTCCGGGGTGGCGGATCACTACGCGGTCAACGAAGAACACGCCTTCGAGATCACCCGCAATATTTTGCAGAACCTGAATCGCCCCAAACCCACGGAGTTGGAGTGCAGCGAAATAGAAGAACCACATTACGATCCTCAAGAACTCTATGGCGTCATTCCTAAAGACATTCGCAAGCCCTTCGACATCCGGGAAGTGATCGCCCGGCTGGTGGACGGCAGCCGCTTCCAGGAGTTCAAGGAATACTACGGTATCACCTTAGTGTGCGGATTTGCCCGGATCATGGGCTACCCGGTGGGCATCCTGGCCAACAACGGGGTGCTGTTCAGCGAAAGCTCGCTGAAAGGCGCGCATTTTATCAACCTTTGCACTATGCGCAAAATTCCCCTGCTGTTTTTGCAGAACATTACCGGCTTCATCGTGGGCAAGGAATACGAGCACGGGGGGATCGCCCGCAACGGCGCAAAGCTGGTGCACGCGGTGGCCAACGCCCAGGTGCCCAAATTTACCGTGATCGTGGGCGGCTCCTACGGGGCGGGGAATTACGGAATGTGCGGGCGGGGCTACGATCCCCGCTTATTATGGATGTGGCCGGGCGCTCGCATCTGCGTGATGGGCGGGGAGCAGGCCGCGGACGTGCTGGTGACGGTGCGCAAGCGTTCTTTGGAAAAACAGGGCGAAAAAGTAGATGAAAAAGCCCTGAAAGACTATCGCCGGGAAATTCTGGCCAAATACGACGCCGAAGCCAGCCCTTACTACAGCACCGCCCGGATTTGGGACGACGGGGTTATCGACCCATTGGATACCCGCAGGGTGCTGGCGCTGGGCATTGCCATGTCGCTGAACGCGCCGATCCCGGAGCAGAAATTCGGGGTGTTCCGGATGTAATGCGGCAGGGTAGTGGTAAAGATATTGACATAAAAGCCGTCTTGCTAGAGAGAAACACAGGAGCATATAAAACCATGAAACAGCATTACCAATTTACCGGCATTATCGAACGGGAAGGAGATGGCTATGTTTCCCTATGCCCGGAGTTAGACATTGCCAGCCAGGGTGATACTATTGAAGAAGCGAAAAACAACCTGGCCGAAGCAATTGAATTGTTTTTTGAAACTGCTGATGCTTCGGAAGTTCGAAAGCGCCTTCGTACGGAGGTATTCATTACCCGGCTGGAGATAGCAGTTGGATAAATTACGGTTCTTTCCGGCCGTGAAGCGTGCAGAATCCTGGAGCAGCAAGGTTTCATTCAAGCACGCCGGCGTGGGAGCCACATCGTCATGCAAAAGAGAACTGGCGATTCTACCATTACGGTACCCATACCGGATCATAAGGAATTACGGATTGGTACTTTGCTCTCTATCATTCGTCAGTCAGGGCTTCCGCGAATGCTTTTTGAAGAATAATCAGCAAAAAATTTTGTTCACTTAGGAACGATAAAAAATAAGTTGTGAACTCCGATTTGAAAAATGGCAAAATGATTGTGGGCAAAACGATAAAACAACTTATAGAAAAAAATAGTTTTGCCCCAAATAGTTTTGCCTTTGAATTCAACAAGTTATTTTTTGACTGATCCCTAAAACTCGAAAGGAACCCAAATTAGTGAGAAAATGCTATGAAGGAATTTGGTAAATATATTATTGCCGATCCCCGGGTTTGCGGGGGGAAATTGATCTTCCGCGACACCGAAATTCCCGTGGAAGAGGTGCTGGAGCAGGTCGCCGACGGAATGGACTGGCAGGAGATCGTGGAGGACTGGGAGGGGATGATCAGCCACCAGGCCATCGCGGAAGCGGTTCGCCTGGCCCGGGAAGTGCTGGTCTCCCATACCGAAAATTCGGTGCGGGGAGTGCGGATTTAGGACAGGGGCAGGGGCAGTAGGCAATAACTTCGCTCGCTGCTCACTACTTGCTGTTCACCGCCCCTGCCTACTGCCCCTGCTCCTGCCTGCTTGCCTGCTGAAGCCGGCTAACTCTCGACCTCGCAAAACCTGAACAGGATTCGCTGATGGGTACAAAACCGATCCGAAAAATTCTCATTGCCAACCGCGGGGAAATTGCCCTGCGGGTCATCCGCGCCTGCCGCGAAATGGGGATTACCGCGCTGGCGGTCTATTCCGAAGTTGACCGGAAATTGCCCCACGTGCTGGAAGCAGACCAGGCCGTGGAGATCGGCCCCGCCCCGCCGTTGGAAAGCTACCTGAACATGGGCAAGCTGGTGGATACCGCCAGAGAGTTCGGCTGCGAGGCCGTTCACCCCGGCTATGGATTTTTGGCAGAAAACGCCGCTTTTGCCCGGCGCTGCCGGGAAGCCGGTTTGATCTTTATCGGCCCTACCCCGGAGGCGATGGAGAAGGTCGGTGACAAGTTGACCGCCCGGGCGACTATGAAAGCGAAGGGGATTCCCATCACCCCGGGCATGGAGGTGCGCTCTGAGGATTGGGAGAAAATCTACCTGGAGGCGGCGTCCATCGGTTACCCGGTGATGGTGAAAGCCTCGGCCGGGGGCGGCGGGAAGGGAATGCGCATCGTTCAGCGCCGGGAAGATTTGCCTTCTGCGCTGGAAGCGGGGCGGCGGGAAGCCAAAAGCGCTTTCGGCGACGATACGGTTTATATCGAAAAATATCTTCAAGACCCCCGCCACGTGGAGTTCCAGGTGCTGGCCGACCATCACGGCAACGTGGTACACCTGTTCGAGCGGGAGTGCTCCATCCAGCGCCGGCACCAGAAAATCATCGAGGAAAGCCCCTCCCCGGCGCTGGACGATTCCCTGCGCCAAAAAATGGGCGACACCGCGGTGGAAGTGATGAGAGCGGTGAATTACACCAACGCCGGAACGGTGGAATTTTTGCTCGACGCGGAAAAGAATTTCTACTTTCTGGAAGTGAATGCCCGCATCCAGGTGGAACACCCGGTCACGGAGCTGGTGACCGGCATTGACCTGGTAAAACAACAAATCCGCATCGCTTCCGGCGAAGAACTGCCCTTCCGGCAATCCGATCTGCGCCAGCGCGGCCACGCCATGGAATGCCGGATTTATGCCGAAGACCCGGAAAACAGCTTTTTCCCCTCCATCGGGAAGTTATTATTAGTGAAGGAGCCGCAGGGCCCCGGCATTCGCTGCGACTCCGGCATCTACAGCGGGCTGGAGATCACCCATCACTACGACCCGATCCTCTCCAAGCTGATCGCCTGGTCGGAAAGCCGCCCGGAAACCCTGCAAAAAATGGCCGCGGCGCTCTCCGGGTACGTTATCATGGGCGTGAAAACCCCCATCCCGTTTTTGCGCGATTTACTGTGCCATCCCGGCTTCGTATCCGGTGACATTCACACCGGCTTTATCAGCGAGCATTTTGCGGATTGGAAACCCGCGCCCCCCGGCCAATTTTTGAATATTGCCCTGGTCGCCGCCGCCTACGCCGGGATGAACCAGCAGCCCTCTTTGGCTTCAACCATTCAAAAAGAAGCCCCCACCCCCTGGCAAACCCTCGGCGAATGGAGCCTGTTTTCCTGAAACGCATGGCGCAAAACGTTTTTCCCACGGCGGCGCTTTGGCGGGCGTATCCTGAATGCGCGTATCTTTATAAAAATTCTCTGAATGCGGGATTTGTATCACAGGGGATTTGGCAAGCCTTCATAGATTGGCAACCCCCGTTTATCAGTAGCAAATGATTTGCAATTCTCAACCAACTGGAATCGAACCGATGCACAAACAGGTCTTGAACCATCTCGGGAACAGCTTTGAAGTGCGTTTAGAGGCGAAAAATGAGCGGGAAATCAGCGCGGAAATCAACGGCGAGCGCGCGGAGATGTTCTTGCAGAAAGTCGCCGGAAACGTGTTCTCGATTTTCCACCAGGAGCGCCTGCTGACGGTTTACGTGGCCGCGGACGCCCAGAAAATTTACGTTTCCGTCAATGGGGAGCAGTACAGTTTCGACAAACCTTCCCAAAGCAAAACCGGTTACCGCCCCGGCATGGAGGCGGCGCTGCAAGAAGGGAATGATATTTGCGCGCCCATGCCCGGAAAGCTGCTCAAACTTTTTGTAAAAGAGGGGCAAGAAATTGGCGCCAACGACCGATTATTCATCGTGGAAGCGATGAAAATGGAAAACGAAGTACGCGCAAAACGCAGCGGGATAATCAAAAAGATCAATTTCAAAGAAAACGACCTGGTTTCCGTGGGAGAAGCGGTGATCGAGTTGGAAAGCGGGCCGTGAGGTTATAAAGACCTCAAAGGTTTCAGAAACCTTTGAGGTCTTTTTCAACCCGCGAGTTGTTTTGAAATAATGAATTTGTTCCTCATATTATCTTAAAGAGGTATTATATGGGTCTTTTCAAAAAAATGCTTGTCCTGGTTTGGTTAGCCCTGCTGCCATCCCTGCTCTTTGCCGGCATCGAGGATATTGAAATCGATCTGGAGATTATCAATCCCGGCGCCCAGGTGTTCGTGGTCGGCGATTTCCGCAGCAACCTCGCCACCACCAATTTTTTCATCTTGCACCTTGCCAATACCGGTGCTGACCCGGTGCCGATGTACCTGGAAGCGGAAATCAAATATAACGGGGTGCAAATTGCCCGGGGAAATTCCAACGTTATAAATTTCCCTCCGGGCTATCCTGCCCTGGCGTATGGCAACCAACAACTGATGATGGGAGCGCTTTTGCCCTGGGGGGAAACCCTGACGCTGGATGAATTCGACGTGGATTTAGAGGCGGTGGAGAACCTGGAAAACCAGATCCTGACCACCGGCCAACTGCCGGCCGGCACGTACGAGTTCTTGATGCGCGCGGTGGAAGAAGGCAGCGGAGCTATAAAACCGGATAACCAGCAAAACCACACCCTGATCATCACTAACCCCACCACCCTGGAACTGTTATTCCCGGGGCGCCCGGTTTCCGAAAACACCATTGAAGAGATCACCACCACTTTCCCGTACTTCCAGTGGCAAACCGATGCCAACCCGCAGGCCGTCAATTATAATGTCTTTGTATATGAAAAATTCCCCGAAGACGAAACCGTTCAAGACGTTCTGAGCCACCCGGCGGTTTTGCAGTTGGAGAATTTGCCCTTCAATTTCTTCCAGTATCCCCTTTCCAGCGACCCCGGGGCGTTTTCCGGCCAGGTGGTTGGCCCGATGCGCTTGTTAGAAGCCGGTAAAATCTACTACTGGCTGGTGCAATCCGTAATTCCCACCGGCACCGGCGATCTTACCATTACCAGCGAGGTATTTCGCTTTAAAATCTCCGATTTGGCCGGATCTGCGAATTATGCCGCCCAGATACTGGCGCTGTTGGAGCAAATCCTGGGTCCCAACTACTGGCCGGTGCTGCAGCAACTGCGCGATAACGGCTTTGAACCCAACGGGACGATCTTTTTGCAACAGAGCGAGATCGAGGTTTCCGATTTGCTCTTGATCTTAGGCAAACTGAACCGCGGGGAAATGGAGGTGAACGATGTGGGCGTCTATTAATCGCCGATTGGCAGGAAAGGAATATTCTATGCTCCAACGGGCCGGCAGATTCGCCCTCTTGGTATTAGCGGCCGCCTCTACCCTGGCGTTTGCCGCGGAAGAGATTGCCGTGGTGGTCAAATTAGAAGGAGAGGTGCGCTTCACTCCCCCCAATTCCACCCAGGGCAATAAAGTGCAAAAGGGGCAGGTGCTGAAACACGGCGATAAGCTGGAGACCGGCCCCGCCGCTTACTGCGCCATCAAATTTTTGGATGACAAGAGCCTGCTGCGCATCAAAGAAAATTCTTCCTGCGTTATCGAAGGAAAACGGAAAGAGAACGCTATCGAAAAAAGCATCTTTGTGGAAGCCGGCTCGTTTTTCCTGAACCTGTTCAAGCAAAAAGAGCCGTTTAAGGTGACCACCCCCACCTCGGTCGCTTCCGTCAAAGGAACCGCGTTCTGGGTGTTGCAATTCCGCCAGTCCGGGGAAACCCGCTACGTGATTACCGACGGGGCGCTGCAGGTGGACAACAACGCCGGAAAAGTACTGGGCAAAAAGGGGCAAACCGTTATCGCGCTCTCCCGTAACCGCCTGCCGGAAGTGCGCCTGACCCAGCCCGGCGACATTCCTTTCGACGAGGCGGACGCCTCCTCCCTGCGCACCCTGGACTTTGAGTTCAACAACAGCTCCGGGCAAACCAAAATTTTGCGGATTCAACTTAAAACTCGGGATTAACCGCAATGAGAATATACCGTTCCATCCTTTTCATCGTGCTGCTGATATTCCTGGGCGGCAGCCTGTCGGCCCGGGGGCGCGCCGGGATCAGCCTCGCTGCAACCCCCTACCTGGATGAAGACCTCATGCTCCACGTGGAGTTGGACGTGGAAAATTACCGCCGCCTGCCGGTGCGGGATATTCGCCTCTACTACCGGGAATACAGCGAATCGCGCTTTCGCTCTTCCGCCTTGCGGCAGGAGGGCCTGCGCTACTTAGCCAGCGTGAATCTCTCCGAATACGCCGGCGGCCTGGTGGAATATTTCATCGACGTGGAATATGCCGACGGTTCCCGGGAGCGCTACCCGGAGGAAGCGCCGGATAATGGCCTGATGAAAGTCTCTTTGCAGCAGGATATCCAATCCGAAGACGGCATTATCATCATCAGCCCGGAACCGGGGGAAGACGTTTTCACGGATGAATTCATCCTCACGGTGTCCTTTTTCCAGTACAGCTCCCAGGTGGATAAAGAGCGCACGGTGCTCTTTCTGGACAGTTGGGACGTTTCGCGCTACGTCAATATGTTCAACGACTTCCTCACCTTCGCGCCCCGCCGGGTTCCCCCCGGGGAGCATAAACTGCGCCTGGAGCTGTACGACCGCTCCGGCCAGTTGATCGCCCGGCGGAATTGGAGTTTCCTGGCTTACCAGCGCACCGTTCCCAGCGCCGGGAGCGGCGAATTCGAGGTCTCCGGGAACGCCTTTGCGGAAGCCCGCAACGAAGAATTGTTAGACGGCCTGCAATCCCGCCAGTATAATAAGGCCGGGCTGCTCCTGGAGGGGGAAACCCGGAATTTTACTTTAGGCGGCCGCCTGTTCTTTTCCAACCAGGAAAAGAGCACCCTGCAGCCGGTCAATCGCTATTCCGGCTGGGCGCAGTACAGTTTCTGGAATGATCGCTTTCTGCGCTTTACCGGGGGGGACGCCTATCCGCAGCTCAATCCATTCCTGTTAGAAAACATATTCCTGCGCGGGTTTCACGGGCAGGCCTATTTTAAATTCATCAATTTCGATTATACCCGGGGAATCACCCTGCGCGACATCGAAGGAAGGGCGGTGCTCGATACCGCCGGCGCGGTCATCGATACCGCGGCGGGAACCTTCAAGCGCGAGGTCTGGGCGGCGCGGGTCAGCTTCGGCGACCGGCAGGATTTCCAGTGGGGATTTACCGTGGTGAAGGGCAAGGACGACGTCAATTCCATCAGCTATGGCCAGAACCCGGAAGAGTCCGCCGGGGTGGGATCGGACCTCTATATCGCCACCCGCAACAACAGTTTTGTTTTAGAAGGCAGCATTAACGCCAGCTCTTATAATCCCAATATCCTGGACGGGGAGAACGTGGAGCTGGACTCGCTCCAGGAATGGGGCGTGGATATTTCCCGGGAACAGTATGACCTGGTTACCGGCATCATCACCGTGAACCAGTATCTCATCGTCAAGCCCGCTTTTGCCTACCACGCCCAACTGCGCCTGAATTTTTTCAACAACCGCTTTTCAGTTCTCTATAAATCCGTGGAAGACGCCTTCCACAGCCTGGGGCAGCCGTTTTTGCTGCGCGACAACAAGGGATTCGCCATCACCGATGATATTCGCCTCTTTCAGAACCAGTTTTTTCTGAATTTGCGCTACCAGCAGTTCGAAAATAATCTCAACGATGTAAAACCGGCTACCACCACCAATCGCACCCTGGCGTTCAATATTTCCTATTTTCCGCTGCGCAACCTGCCCTCGCTTACCCTGGGGTACAGCAACTACCGGCGCAGTAACGGTATTACCGCTGCCTCCACCGTCGCGGCGTTCCCGGAGGACAACCAGACCAATACCATTACGTTCTCCACCAGTTACAACTTTCTGGTATCCAACCTGCGCAACCGCGCCACCCTGAACGTGATGAATTACAATCGCACCGACGAAACCTCCCTCGGTTTCGAGAATCTCTCCAACACCGTGGCCCTGATCCTGAATACCCGCTATAATTTCCCTTTGCGAACCAATCTGGAATTCTCTTTCCAGCAGACCGAGAATACTTCCGCGAACCAGGGCGGCAGCGATTTGGCCTTCAACTCCTTCGGCCTGGGAGCGGAATACGAGTTCGGCAAGCTCTTCAGCCAGTCCGATAATTTGATCCTGTCCGCCACCGGGCGCTACGGCGCGGTCTCTTCCAGCGTCACCCTCAACACGACCAGCGACACCGACTATAATCGTTCTTTCTTGAACGGCCGCCTGATCTATAGTTATTTTCCCTACGGGCGGATTTCCCTGAACGCCGACCTGGTCAATTACAGCGGCGACCGCGAGTATAAGGACTACATTCTCACTGCCCGGTACGACGTCACCTTTTAAGCAACCGGAACCGGATGGAGTGATGGAGTATTGGAGTGATGGAGTATTGGAGTAATGGAGTATTGGGGTAATGGATGGTTGGAGTGGTGGATTGATGGCGTAGTGGATGGTTAACTGCTAACCAGCCATCCATCACTCCATCAATCCATTGATCCATCACTCCGATACTCCATCACTCCATCACTCCAATACTCCATCAATCCAGGAATATTACTTTTATAAACCGTTCGACTTGCCGCTCATGAACTGGCAAAAATTGTTCTTTATCGCGCTGCTCTTCTGTTTCGCGCTTTTGCTCTCCCTGTTTCTCCGTTATCAAATTCCTGCCTTTGAAAAATTGGAGTTGGATACCATCGATTGGCGCTTTACCTGGCGGGGCGTGGAACCGGTGGAGGATTCCCCGATCGTGCTGGTGGTGATCGATGATTACTCTTTCGAGGCCCTCCCGGAGCGCTGGCCTTATCCCCGCTCCTATTACGCCCACCTGATCGAAAATCTCACCCGCGCGGGCGCCGCGGTGATCGGCCTGGACCTCATCTTCGACGTGGCGGATCGCTACGGGCCGGAAAAAGACGCCGCGCTGGCCGCGGCCATCCGGGAATCCGGCCGGGTGGTGCTGGCCCGGAAATTAGAGATCGACAGCCGCCTGCAAAGCTACCGGTTTTTGGTGGAGCCGATCCCGCTCCTGAAAGAAGCGGCGGGAAACCGCCTGGGGCTGGTTTCCATCGAATCGGACCGCGACGGCATTTACCGCCGTTACCCGGTGTACCAGCCCCATAACCGGGAAAAGCTGTTTTCTTTCGTAATCGAATTGATCAACCGCTACCACGGGGAGGGGGAGCGCCTCGATACGCTATTCAGCGAGGGACATCTGAAGTTAGGAGAGTTAGAAGTTCCTTTTTATGACGCCGCCAACCTGCTGATCAACTTCGCCGGGCCGGCCGGCACTTTTCCGCAGTATTCTCTCGCTTCGGTAATCGACGATGAACGCATCGACTTAGGCGAGAAACACGACCTGGACTATTTCAGCGAGAACCTCCTGCCCGATGGGGTTTTCAAGGGCAAAATCGTGCTGGTCGGCTCTACCGTGGCGGAATTGCACGATAATTTCCCCACTCCCTTTTTGGAATATCGCGGGGTGCCCAAAGAGATGCCCGGGGTGGAAATTTTAGCCAACGCCGCCCGCACCATTTATACTCAATCGTTTTTCCGCAAACCTTCCTTCGCCCTCACCCTGGCGATAACCGCGGCGCTGATGCTGCTGA
>WYBG01000022.1 GCA_011526015.1 Deltaproteobacteria bacterium
AATTGCCAATTGCCAATTTAGTCGCCGAGCCGGCTCAGTTTTTCTTTCAAGCGGTCGATGCTGTGAATGTGCAGAGGGTCTTTTTCGTTCAACATGGCCCAGTACCAGCTGGCCCAGTCGCCGGTGTAAACTAAGGAGAACATGCGGGCCAGGCGGGAATTGCCCTCCGCAAAAATTTCTCCGAACAAGACCCCTTTTTCCCGTAAAATCTCTTTGGTGATGTTAATCCGGTGCTTAATGCGCGCGCTTTCCTCGGGATCGCGCAATAAAATGACCCGGAAATGCTTGTTTACCTCGGAAAGCCCCTCCCAGCCCATTATCTCGTTGTGATTCAGTTCCGGGAACACGTTGCTAAAGGCCATGGCCTTGGCATTTTCGTTGAACTGATTTCGCCAGCGAACCGGAACCGGGTAGAGGTGGGGAGCCCCGGTGTAAATGATCGGTATGGCGTGGTAAATGCTCTGGGCGATGTGATGGGCAAGATTGTTCCCCAGGCTCTTTTCGGGGTTGTAGCGTTCCGACAATTCCTGCAATAAATGCCCGGTTTCATCGAGGTCCTCTTTTTTGACAGAGATGAGGCCGAGTTTATCGAACAAAATCAGCAGGGGAAAAAACAGGTGGCCCAGCGCCTGGCGGGGAGGAATGCCCGCGGGGATTTTGATGTGAAGATAATCCCCTTTCTTGCAAATATCTTCTAATTCCCCGCCGGAAGAGATTCCGATAATTTCAGCCTTGCACTTTGCAGCCAGGCGCACGGTGGCGAGGGTTTCTTCGGTGTTTCCGGAATAGCTGCTGGCGATAAATAAGGAATGGCGGTTCACAAAACCGGGAATGGTGTAATCACGAACCAGGAGGGGGGGGATTTTCAATTCATCATGGGCATACCCCAAAAGAAGTTCGCCGGAAATCGCCGATCCCCCCATTCCCGATAGAACCAGGTGTTGAATGCCGGACATGTCGAGATCAACCGAAACGTCTTTCATTAATTTGATACTTTTGGAAACTTGTTTGGGAAAACCTTTCAAATAAGCAATAAAATTAGAACGATCGTAATCAAACATGCCATTAACCTTTCATTGTTTAAGGATTACCGGATTAAGCCGTGTCTCCGCACCACCTTCTTCCTGCCGGTTTATTTTCTCTCGTATAACTCCGGGAAACGTTCCCGGAAGAACCTGTGTACCGCATCTACGATCTGTTGCGTGACAGAGAGGTGCTTGATTTGCCCATAGAACGTTTCGCACTCCGACACGGAAAGCCGCCGGATGATTCTCTTCATCTCCGGAATAACATTATGGGAGGCGCTCAGGTTATCGAATCCCATAGCCAGCAGCAGCGGAAGCGCCAGGGGATCGCCGGCCATTTCTCCGCACATGCCCACCGGAATATTGGCCTGCCGCCCGGCATCTACGGTCAGCTTGACCATGCGCAGTATTGCGGGATGGAAATGGGAATACAGCCGCGCCACCCGGGCATTGCCGCGGTCCACTGCCAGGGTATATTGCACCAGGTCGTTGGTTCCGATGCTGAAAAAATCCACTTCCCGGGCCAGGACGTCGGCCAGCATTACCACGGAAGGAATTTCGATCATAATTCCCAGGTCAATGGTATCGCGATAGGCTTTGCCTTCTTTATTCAGGATTTCCATAGCCTCCCGGAGCAATTCTTTGACCTGGTTGATTTCTCCCAGCCCGCTCACCATGGGCAAAAGAAGTTGCACGTTGCCCTTCACATTGGCGCGCAAGATGGCTTTGAGCTGCGAGAGGAAACCGATTTTATGATCCAGCCAGAAACGGATGGCCCGCCATCCCAGGAAAGGATTGTCTTCCTTGTCCCCCACGCCGGGAAGCATTTTGTCTCCCCCGATATCCAGGGTACGAATTACCACCTTGCGGGGGTACATTTTTTCGGCGACGCGCTGATAGAGCCGGGTCTGTTCTTCTTCGGAGGGAAAATCCCGGCAGCTTAAAAAAAAACCTTCGGTGCGGAACAAGCCTACCCCTTCCGCCCCTACTTGCAATACCTGGGGAATTTCCTCTTCGAACTCGATGTTCGCATGAACGTAGATGCGCTTCCCGTCGCGGGTTTGCACCGGCAGGGTGCTTTCTTTGAGCAGCTCTTCTTCAAAGATACAAAAAATGCGATGCTGCTCCCGGTAGGCGGCAATGGTCTCCGGGGAGGGATGCACGATGGCGGCTCCCCTGGTGCCGTCGAGAATCACAATATCACCGGTTCTGGCCTTCTCGGTGATGTTATTCAACCCTACTACCGCGGGAACCGACAGGGAGCGGGCGACAATGGCGGTGTGCGAGGTTTTTCCCCCGGTATTGGTCGCCAGGCCCAGAACCTGCTGGTGGTAAAATTGCACCGTGTCGGTGGGGGTGAGGTTGTCGGCGATGACGATAGACGGTTTACCGATGGAGACTGCGACGGGTTTATCCTTTCCTAACAGGTTTTTGACGATCATCTCCTTCAGGCTCTGGATATCGAAAGCGCGATCGCGGAAGTATTCGTTGGAGAGCTTCAGGAAATACTCTTTCTTTTTCCGGAAAACCGTAAAGGTGGCGTAAGCGGCCTCATAGCGTTTCTTTTCGATCAAATCTTCTACTTCTTTGAGGAAAATCTGGTCTTCAAGAAAGGCGATTTGCATTTCCAGAATCTCGGCTAACTCCATGCCTAATTGTTGGCGGGTTTTCTGGTAGGTTTCGGTAAGGCTGATGTGAACATTTTTGACCGACTGCCGAAAACGTTTAACCTGCCCGGCAATTTTATTGCGAGGAACGACCACGGGTTCCGGCTCCCAGAACGGTTCCCGATACACAAACCCGGGGCCGATGACGATGCCCGGAGAAGCCGGGGTCCCCTGGATGATAATCTCCTCTTTGTTGGGCAAATCCCCCGCTGGTTTTTTCATAGAGGTTACAGGTTAATTCGTTACACTTGCCTATTTGTTAGGATGCCGGGTAGTTTTAAATTTATCATCGAAGATCAATTATGCAGCATCGAATGTCACCAAAGCGGCAGACCCGTTTCCGGCGTTATTCTTCATTGAACCTGCTCTCGATCAATCGCTGGATTGCTTGCATGGCTTCTTCTTCATCTTCCCCGTCCACGATCACTTCGATCTCGCTGCCGGATTCCGCGACCAGGGTCATCAAGCCCATGATGCTCTTCCCGTTGGCGATCACCCCGTCTTTGGCAATATTGATATGGGCATGAAATTTCCCGGTAGTTTTTACTAAAAGCGCCGCAGGCCTGGCGTGGAGCCCGTATTTATTTTGAATTTTCAATATTTTTTTGATCATGCCGCCTATCGGGTGTTATGCGATTAACCTACGATAATCCCTGCTATAATAAATAGAATTAACGTGAGAGCAACGGTAAAATAAAATTTCCGCGTGACATGGTAACAGACGCCGGACAACACCGCAGCTCCGGTCATAGCGCCCAGGAAAAGGATATTTTCTGACCCAAGTTTAACAATTAAAAAACCAAAAAACAATACAAACGCTAACGCGCCCGCCCAGGCATACCCCAGGCGCAGGGTCCTAAATCGCTGGTTGCTAAAACACTTATAAATATCCGCTCCATATTCGTACCCTTCCAAAATGCCGTTATAGCGCAGGTAAAAATGGGGGATGTTGTAAAGAAGGAAGGCGCCGGCTAAAGCCAACGCGCCGAACCCGCTGCCGGACAACAGGAACAGGGCAAATACCCCGACCAACAATGAGAAGGGTTTGATGGTGAACCAGAATAACCGGTCTCCTACCGCCCCCAGGATACTGATCAGCAGGTTTTTGAGGCGCTCCAATTTTTCGCATGCGTCCGTCTCCCCGGCGGCAAAGGCCTCTTCTAAACGAATGGATACCCCCAGGGCGTAGGAGGCCATGTAAGGGTGGGAATTGAAAAATTTCAAATGCCGGCCCAGGAATTCTTTCCGCGACTGTTCGTCCGAATACAGCCGCTTGACGATGGGAATAAGGCAGACCCCAAAGCCCACGGAAATCAGGCTGCGATAATTCCAGACCGACTGCATAAAGAAGCTGCGCATAAAAACCCGGAAAATATCCCATTTGCGAATGCGCTTGCTGCTTATGGCCGTTGAAGCGTTTTTCATCATCGTTTTCTCTATGGCGTCGGTTTAGGAACCGGAAGCCGGATGGCAAACTTTCCCCCGGTTTTTGGCTCTTGTTGATTCCCGTATTTAACTTTTTTGGCGGAGAATCCGGTAAACCATCGGCAGGGTGAGGGAAATGCCCAGTCCCCATACCGCAGGTTTTATAAATTTCAGTTTTTGCTCCGCCGGGGAAGGCAGATTTTCTACCAAAAACGGAATAACCTGCCCCGCGCCCCAGAGGGCCGCGTATGCCATCCCGCTCATCATTAGAAAATAGATCAGCACGCTGGCGAAATCCAATAGGGCAATTTGTTTTAAGCTGGCTTTTTGCGCCGCTTCCAGGGTCAATTTTAAGATCAGGCCGTTTAATTTCCGGTCCAGCACAGTCAGCCGGGCGCCCAGGTAGCTGACCGCCATGCCGATGACGAACGCGGCGGTAAATACCAGGTTGGGCAGGTTCAATTCTTCGAACTGGATGGCGATGGCGCAAGTTACCATGGAGGCGATGTTCCCCTCCAGGAATACCGCCGCTCCTACCGGGAGCACGTTCAACCAGATCAATTGCATCATAATACCGATCTCCATGCCCAGGGCGGGATTGCCTAACAGCCAGCCGAGGATGGGGCAGGCAAAAATCGGCTGGGAAATGAGCACCTGGAAGGCGATGGTAGTATCCAGCCCCAAAAAACCGATGAGCAATGATAAGAGTAGATTCGACATTTCGGATATAAAGCGCTACAAACCTCAAAGGTTTTGAAAACCTTTGAGGTTTTTATTTCACTTTAGCGAATGACCATGATTTTCCCGGATTGGGATTTCTCCGGGGAAACGATGCGGTAAATATACACTCCGCTGCCGACGAGGTCGTTCTGCGAAGAGCGTAAATCCCAGTAGGCAATTTGCCCGGAACCCTCCGGGAGAATGCTCTTTACCCGCACCCCGTTGGCATTGAAAATTTCGACGCGCGTTTCCCGGGGCAGATTCAGGAATGTGACCCGATCATCACCCTGGCTTATTCGTACCGGATTGGGCCCGATTAATATTTCATCGCCGGAGGCATTTACCAGCAGAGTGTCATGAATCGTGACGATTCCATCGGAATCCCGGTTCGACAAACGGTAGTAGTATGAACTTCCATTGACAACTTGAGAATCGACATAAGCATATTCCTGATAGAGGGTAGTATTACCCTTGCCGGGAATTTCAATAAGAGGATCAAAATTTTGACCCTCGATACTCCTATCTATAATGAATGCCGCGTTCTCGAACTCAAAAATGGTTGCCCATCTTAAAGTGATCTGGTCAAACTTACCCACGGCCCTGAAGTAGTCTAACCCGATAAGCGGCCCTTTAAAAACGATTTCATAGGGAATTTCCGGGGCAGGCTGTCCGCCGTTCCAATCCCCGCTGATGACTGCTAAATTCAAGTCCCCGGAAGGTGGGGTAAATATCATCTGCGTCAGGGTTCCTGCATCAAAATCATTGGTGTACGGAGCGGAAAAAAGAAACTGCGAGTTAAGCCAGGAGCCGCTATTCTGTTGGGGATTCACCACTGCCAGCACTTTTCCGGTGGAGATAACCGGGATTTTCAAAAATTGAAATGCCAGTGGGGGTAAGTTTTCAGTAAATGCCACTGTATCGGGATTCTGATTCAGGGAAACCGGGTTCGCGGCGATCACCTCCGGGTCCGGGTATTTCGCCGCTTCCGGGTAAAACTGCCCCGCAACGGCGTTCTGCCCGGAGAAAAACATCCAGGTGGCCCAGCGGCGCATTTCCGCCTTCAAAGCGCTGCCTTTTTGCTGCAAAATCAGGGATAAGGACCCCAGCGCCGGCTGGTTGAGGATGGCTTCCCAGATTTCCCGGGTAATGGTTTTGCCATACACCTCGCCCAACATGATGGGCAGCGCCACCTCGCCGTAAATCCGGTTACAAGGGTTGTTTTGAGTCAAATTCACGTCCGTGGAGGAGTACATGCAGGGCAGGTAATAGTAGTAATCATTCACCTGGCCGGCCACCACCTCTTCCATGTAAGTGGCGGAGCTTTCGATGAACCAGAGGTCAACAAAATTGCTGCCGCTGATCCAGAGCCGGTAGCCCAACTGCAGGGCGTGGTTGAACTCGTGCGCGGCGGTGACGGCAATGGCCAGGCTGTCGCGCACGATGGGATCGTTGGTGATATCCGGATAGGTCACGAAGGAAAAATCGGTATTGATCTCGATGTAGCTGTCATAACGCAGCACTCCCGGGGGAGCGGGAAGGGGATCGCTGAACCAGGTAATTCCATAGGCGTTGATTTTCTTGCAATAAACCGGGTAAACGGTATGCGGCGCGCCGGCGCTGTCCGGGGGAGCGTTGAATCCGAGGCTGTCGATTTCCACTTCCCAGGCGCGGTCGAAGGACTTGGCGACGAATTCCAGGTAATCGGAAACGCCGTTCTGGTTGCGATCATAGGTAGGAATGGCGTCGAAGCCGGTGGTGAGGTAATGGATGCGGAAACGCCCCTGGGGGCTCAGGTAAATCTGGTAATTTTGCTGGAGGTTCTGCAAGCGCCGCTGTTTCAGGAGCGCCCGCACGGATGCATCACCGGATGCCGCGGCTTCCAACACTACCGGGAATCCGCACTTCGCGGGGGTTCCGGCGCCGCCCGGCTCGAATTTCAATTTTTCGGCCAAATCACCCTGAGCCATTGCCGGCGCCGCCAGGGCGAGCACGAACACCCGCAAGTAAACGCGCATTTTCAGCGCAAATGATTTGTTCATGGTATTTTCCTCTAACTCGTGGCGGGTAGGGAAGGCGTAATGCGTAACTTTTCGGATTATTGCGTATTCCGTATTGCGTATTCCGTTTTCCTACGCACTACGCAATACGCAATACGCTTTACGCCCCCCTACCCGTGCTTGGATTTGAACACCAGCGCAATCGGCACTCCTTCAAATCCCCAGTGCCGGCGGATTTGCCGCTCCAGGAAGCGGCGGTAGTTCACGGGGATCCATTCCGGGTGATTGCCGAAGAAGCCGAAGGCCGGCGCGGCGGTTTTCAATTGGGTAACGTAATTGATCTTGATCTCTTTTCCCCGTACCGCGGGGGGGCTGTTCTCCTGGATAATCGGCAGCAGCACTTTGTTCAGCTCGCTGGTGCGGATGGTTTTATGATATTCGTCATACACCCGCGTGGCCACGTCCAACAGCTTGTAGAGCCGTATTTTTTCCAGCACCGAGGTAAAAACGAACGGGATAAAGCGGTAAGTTCCCAATTTTTCCTCCAGCTCTTTCTCCAAAGCCGGCAGGGTGGTGTGGTCTTTTTCTACCAGGTCCCATTTATTCATCACTGCCACCACTCCCTTGCGCGCCTGCACCGCCTCGGAAATAACCCGCATATCCTGCCGGGTCATTCCCTCCACCGCGTCCATGAAGTACAGCACCACGTCAGCGCGCTGGATGCTGCGCATGGTGCGCAGCTGGGTGTAGAACAGAACGTTTTCCTGCACCTTCGCGCGGCGCTTCAACCCCGCGGTGTCGATGAGCAGGTAGCTGCGCTTCTGGTAGTTCAGGGGCGTGTCGATGGGGTCCCGGGTGGTCCCGGGAATGGGGGTGACGATAACCCGCTCCCGTCCCACCAGGGTATTCACAAAAGAAGATTTTCCTACGTTCTCCTTGCCCACCACCGCTAACTTGATGGCGCTATCGTCGGTTTCCCCCCCCGGCGCGGCGCTGTCTATCAGCGCGACGAGGCGGTCGAGCATGTCGCCGGAACCGCGCCCCAGGGCGGCGGAGACAAAGAGGGGATCGCCTAATCCCAGGTTATAGAATTGGTACCCCTCGGTTTCGTGCTTCAGGTCATCCACTTTATTGACCACCAACAGCACCGGTTTCTCGGTGCGCTGGAGTTTTTCGGCAAGCTGCTGGTCGATGTCGGTGATGCCGGTAGTTTGATCGACCATGAAGAGGATGATATCCGCTTCTTCGATGGCGATGTCCACCTGCTCGCGCACCGCCTGGTCGATCAGGTCGCGGGATTGGGGCAGGTACCCGCCGGTGTCGATCATCATAAAGGATTTTCCGGCCCAGTCGGAAGCGGCGTAATGGCGGTCGCGGGTGACGCCCGGTTGATCGTGCACAATCGCTTCCCGCTTCTTGAGAATGCGATTGAACAGGGTAGATTTACCGACGTTGGGCCGGCCGACGATGGCGACGAGAGGTTGCTTCATTTTTCTAAATCTTGTTCGCTTAAAATCCTAAAATTTAGACTGAGGTGAGTAAAAAAAAGCGAATTGCCTGAAAGTATCATATCAGACGCTACGTGCACCCTCAGTTTAAATACTTATCAATGCTCTTCTTTATTTTTACCTGAAAGCGAGACTGGTGCTTCGCTACCCAATTGCGTGCGGAAGGAGTTAATCCTCACGATTCTGCAAACTTCTAATAAAATCATCAAGTAGAACAACTTTAGCAAATCCCTTACTCTTTAGTCCGTTATACAATTCTTTATCATTAGTAACGAATTCTGTATCCAATTCTATAGTCAATGCCACATAGGCTGTATCTTTCTCATCTATATCTTTGCATAAATTATAAGCTTTTTTGAATGAAATTCCGGTTACCAAAAAGTTAGGGATGACAATAATATGATTCATTAAGTTGATAACATATTGTTTGAAAAAGACCTCTTTGATCTTCGCCTTTTTAGTATAATCTCTTCGTACTTCTCAATTTCTAAGAATATAAAATCGGGTACATAAATTTCGTGTTGAGTAAACAGCACTTTGTAAATGTTTTTACCGCCAATAAACGCACTGAATAGAATATTCGCGTCAAGAACATATTTCTTTTTCATAGGATATCTTTAAGATATTTTTCTTGATATTCTTTCCAGGCTGCTTTCCGAACTTTCTCTAATTCCTTTTCATAATCTATTTTTGATTCCTTTAGAGCTTGGCCAATTTTTTTTGATAGATAATGTAATTTCAAATAAGATAACTGGCCTTCGATATACTCTTTAACGGAGGTCAAACCGACTTCTTTGACCAAATCGTCATCAACTTCCATTTTAATTACCGCCATGATTCACTCCTTATTGATTAACTGATGTTACGCATTTTGCCACATGGTTCGATAAACTCACCATGCAAAAGACACAGAGAACACAGAGTTTACATCAACTTTTTAGTGTTTTTACTTCTCAGTGCAGGCTTAGGCTCAATAAATCTTTGATTTTCTCTGTGCCCTCTGTGGCTTTTGCATGGTGAGTCTATCGAACCATGTGGCAAATTTTTTGACTCCGCGTAACATCAGTGATTAATTTGAATGACTAAAAACCATTTCATATTCTTTGACCATCTCGAACAGTTCCGTAAAGCTCCCCGGAAAAACGATCACTTTCTTGCCTAACTTTTCTTCTAATTCCGGGACGCTCCAATCATCTAAAAAAACACCGTCATGGTTGAGGCAGCGAGGGGGAAGAACGATGTAATCCCCGGTGCGCTGGTTTTTGAGGGTATCGTAAATATCTTCCCCAACCAACAATCCCGATACGGTAATACTGGGGCCATAAAATTTATTTATGACCGGGTGAAGTTTAAAATACAAATCCGGCAGCCGGTTCAACTCCCGCATAAAATATTTTTTTAATACTTCCGCCCCCAACGTGCCGGTAACCAGGCTGAATGCCAGCGACCGCCCGGAGGGATTTTTGAGAGAGGGCAGTTCTTCGGCAAAGCGGTTCATAAAATCGCGGGTCAGGCCCACCCCGTTTTCCAGCTGGTAAAAACCCTCATAATAATCATTGGGCGGAATGGGGGAATCGGTGCGGATGTAGAATTCATCGGAGAGGTACACGAAGGAGCTGCCCAGTTCCTCACGCAGCGCTTCCCGTCGCCGGTCGGTCTCTGCGATGGTTTGCAGGCTGTATTCGTGGGTAATCGGTTTGATGGGGTAGAGATTTTTGCGGTGGCGGGTCAGGCCCACCGGCACGATGGCCAGGGAGCGGATCATCGGGTAATATGTTTTCAGATCGGCGATGGTTTTATCCAGCACTTCCCCGTCGTTCAATTCCGGGCAGAGCACGATCTGGCAGTTCAATTCGATGCCGTGTTGGGTCAGGTAGTCGATCTTCTCGAACAAATGATCGTCGAATTTGATGCCTAACATCAATTTGCGCAGCCCCGGGTCGGTAACGTGCACGGAAATGTAGAGCGGGGAGAGGCGCTGTTCCACAATGCGATCCAGATCCTCCTGCGTGGCGTTGGTGAGAGTGGTGTAGTGCCCGTAGAGGAAGGAAAAGCGGTAATCCTCGTCCTTGAAATAAAGCCCCTTGCGCAGCCCCTTGGGATTCTGGAACACGAAACAGAAAATGCAGGCGTTGCCGCAGGAGCGCATTTCCAGGTCTTCTAATTGGAGGCCGAGGTCATCGTCGTAATCTTTTTCGATCTCGAAAACCACCTGCCCCTGCTCCTGCTGCACCACCAGCTCGATTTCCTCGTGAGTGATGTAGAAACGGTAATCGAGGGCGTCGCCAATCGCTTTCCCGTTGACGGAAATCACCCGGTCGCCCACTACGAGGCCCAGTTCTTCGGCAATGCTGTTCGATTGGATGTGTTTTATTTCGACCATGTCTTGTTTTCCTGAGAAGCGTGATGCGTAATGCGTAAAACGTAATGCGTAACTTGTAATGCGTATTGCGTATTGCGTAAGAAAACGGAATACGCATTACGAAATACGCATCACGCCTTCCGAATTTCTCATTTACTCTCCGGAACTACAAACCGCCCGGATCGAAGGCGCTCAATGTACAAAAATTTCCCCGCAACCCCAAACGGGATATTTTCTCGACAGAGAGACCTCAAAGGTTTTTAAAACCTTTGAGGTCTATGATGGAGTTTAAAGCGCCAGGTCATTAAACACCCCGTTGGTATGAAGCCGGGGCAGCGCCCGGGAAAAACACTCCTCCCCGCCAAAAAAATGCTGCCCGGCCCCGTTCTTTTGAAAGGTTTCCCAGAACTCCAGTTGAGAGACGTGGCATTGGATCGCCGCCAGCTTGTAGGGGAAGTATTCCCGCGCGTCGATGGCATGGGTAATCTCCCCGTTATCGAAGGGAATGATTTTCCGGTAGGGTTTGATGCGCTCCGCCACCTCCTCCGACACCCCATAATAAAACAGGCGCGGCGGGGCATCCAGGGAGCGAACCGCTTTCTCGCACCAGCTCGACGCTGCGATGTGATCCGAATGGCCGGAAATACCCCCGGGATGAAACGTGATGAGAATATCCGGTTTGTGTGCTGCGATTTCATTGCGCAGGATCTCCATACCCTTCTCTTCCGGGTAGTCTTGCAAACCTTTATCCGGTAAATCATAAATTTTCAGCGAATGAAGATGCAACGCTTTCGCCGAGCAGTGCAATTCCCGGCTGCGCATTTCCGCTACCTCTGCCGCGGGAAGCTCTTTGCAGATTCCTAAGGAACCGGCTTCCCCGCGGGTGAGGGTTACCAGGGAGACCCGGTGGCCGGTGAGCGCGTAACGCGCCAGGGTAGCGCCCGGCCCGTAGGCTTCGTCATCCGGGTGGGCAAATATGGCTAATATATTCATCATCGCTCCTTTCAAAAGTAAGAAGTGAGAAGTGGCAAGTGAGAAGTGGTGAAGTAAGTCTTCTTTTTACCAGGTGCGGCCTACAACTTCTCACTTCTTACTTCTTACTTCTCACTCAATGTCGTTTAGTTAAGGGAAATCGCGCTTAAAATGTCATTTCCGCGAAAGCGGAAATCCAGAGATTCAAGGGGTTATAGATTCCCGCTTTCGCGGGAATGACAACCATAATAGCTTAACTAAACGACATTGACTTCTCACTTCTCACTTGTAAATGTCAAATTTAACCCCGGTTTTGCCGATTTCATTGCACTATTTTTGTTTGCTTTATTTCTCCCGGTTGTCTATTTTCAACTCGGCATTCATCAGTAGCCTGCGCAGAAATAGCAGCATGGAAGGAATCACAACGCCAAAATCGCCAAACGGAAGCCACCAATCCAAAACCCCAACTCTCTAACCCAAGGAGGCATTATGGAAGGAACAGCGACGCCTTTTACCACTCCCACTTCCCCGGGCGCGTTTGCGCTGGCGCAACTGAAGCAAACCGCGCAAAACATGAGCGCCTGGTTGAAGTTTTTGGGCATCGTCAATATTGTCAGCGGGGCCATTACCGCTATCTCTATCGTCGGGTTGTTGATCGCCTGGCTCCCGATCTGGATGGGAGTGCTCTTGTTCCAGGCCGGGGAGCGGGCTGCTAACGCCCGGCACTCGGAAGATTTTAGCTACCTGGCGCAGATGATGGATAAATTGAAAACCTATTTCGTCATCAATGCGGTACTCATTATTGTGGTTTTGGCATTCGTGCTGATCCTGGTCGTTTTCGCCGGTTCATTTTTCCACGAAATTACCAACCGGTTCCCGGATATTATGCAATCGTATTAAGATTCTCAACTGCATGGACAAGATTTTTTTGTGCAATACCGGGGAGATTCCGGCCGGCCGGTCGCGGGAGTTTTTGCTGCCGGACGGCGCTTGCGTGGCGGTATTTCATACCGGTTCCGGATTCTATGCCGTGGAGAACCGCTGCCCTCATGCCGGGGGAACGCTTTCCGGCGGGTTTCTTGACCAGGATGTACTCATGTGCATCTGGCATGGCTGGCGCTTCAACCTGAGAACCCGGCGGTGTTTGACCCGGCCAAACGCGCGGTTACGCGCCTATTCCCTGGTGATCGAAGCAGAGAGCCTCTTTCTAAAATTATCTCAACCGGAAACCTGAAATATACGCCACCCTATCATTGGAGCAGAAGATGATCGTTCATCCCGATATCGAAAACTATTTAGAAAAACTGTCCCCGGTTGCTCACCCGATGCTGGAGGAAATGCAGCGTCTCGCGGCGGAGCGAAATTTTCCCATTATCGGACCGTTAGTGGGGCGATTCCTGGTTTCGCTCATCCAGTTCGGGCACGTGCATACGGTGTTAGAATGCGGCAGCGGATTCGGTTATTCCGCCATGTGGATGGCCACGGCGCTTTCGGAGAACGCCAATATTACCTGCATCGAATATGACGCCGCCAACATCGAGCTGGCAAAGAATTTTTTCAAAAAGGCCGGGCTGTCCCACAAAATCACTTTTCTGCAAGGAAACGCCCTGGAGATCGTTCCTACCCTATCGCATACTTACGATCTGATTCTGAATGACGTGGACAAGGAGCAATATCCCCCTCTCCTGCCCCTGCTGCTGCCCCGTTTACGCACCGGGGGGATGCTGATTACCGACAACGTGCTGTGGAAAGGAAAAGTAGCCCGGGAACCTCAGGACCTTCCCACCCGGGCGATTCAGCAATATACCGCGGCGTTGATGCAGCAAAAAGACCTCTGGAGTTCCATCATTCCCATACGGGACGGGCTTTCCATCAGTATCAAATTAAGAGTATAACCGGCGGTGAGGTGGTTCGGAAAAAAACGGCAGCTGCCCTTTCCCCCCGGGGATGTGGGGAGCGGCATCGGGCTGGCGCTCAGCGGCGGGGCCGCCCGGGGAATGGCGCACATCGGGGTGTTGAAAGCGCTACAGGAAAACCATATTGAAATCGGCTTCCTGAGCGGAACCAGCATCGGGGCCCTGGTAGCGGCGCTTTATGCGTTTGGCATATCCCTGGAAGACATCCGCCGGAAAGCGGAGGAGTTGAGCTGGAGCAGCATCTCCAGCTTGAAAATTTCCCGGAGCGGGCTCCTATCCAACCAGGAAATCGGCGAGTTGGTAGAAGGATTTATCGGGAGCGCGAACATCGAAGACGCGACCCTCCCGTTGGCCATCGTCACTACCGACATCACTACAGGCAAGAAAGAAATATTGCGCAGCGGGAACGTCGCCCGGGCGGTGCGCGCCAGCACTTCCGTCCCGGGGATTTTCGTCCCGGTCAAAATCAACGACAAATTGTTGGTGGACGGATTTCTGGTAGAGAACCTGCCCCTTTCGCCGTTACGGAGCATGGGCGCTACGGTATTGGTGGGAGTAAACCTGGCCAGGTTGAAGGAGTACCGCGAACCCAGCGGGATGATCAACATTATTCTGAATGCTTTCGACATCGCTATCGACGCCAACACGCTTCTGAATATCGAAGAAGCCGACGTGGTAATTACACCCCGGCCGAGCGAAATCTCCCTGTTAGAACCCACCAGGCCGGCGGTTTTTTATGAGGAAGGTTACCGGGCCGCCGCCCTGGCCATCCCGGAGATCCGCAAGACCATCCGGCGCAAGCAAAGGCAAGGGTTCGCATCGGCCTGGCAGCGGATGAAAAGATTCTTTTCGCGATAGTTCCCACCCTTAAAAATAAAAAAGCGGCGTTGATGGCGCCGCTTTCTATTTAAATTCGATTTTAAAGAGAATTTCCGGAACAGCTACTCCGCACTGGTCAGCGCGGGCGAGGCATCTTTGGGGGTTTGCTCGCTGCCGGCCATGGTCGCGGTAGCGGATTTGGAAGATTTGGAGGGGCAGGAAGCACTGCGGACCGGGGCTTGCACGGTTTTCGACTCACCGCAGCAGCCGCCGGTGTAGGGACAATCTTTTTCGGATACCTGGCTGGCGGCGGCAACGGTTACACTGCTTTCATCGCAGGAGGCGGCGCAGGAGTTATTAACGGTTTTGGCAACCGCAGCATTTTCTTCGCCGCTGCACCACACATTGGATCCGCTAAGAACCACCCCGGAGAGCAACACTACCCCGGTGATCACCGGAACCCATATATACAGAGATTTCTTCATCATCGCACCCTTTCTTTTAGTTTAGAAAACTCCCGATAACAATAATCATTCCGTTTAAATAAAGCAACTAATTTTTAGCTGGCAATGAAATGATAGTGGCGACTGGGGAAATTAAGGAAGTGAGAATAATTGAAAAAAGGGGGAAACAACCTTTGCGGCAGTGCATAAATCCATCACCGCTTTGAGATATGCTGGCCTGCACGAGGCCAGCATATCTACAGTGTATCCAAAAACAACTACTTTACCGACGTTTTAAGATCTTTGCCGGGTTTAAAAGAGGGCACCTTGCGGGCAGGAATTTTCAGCTTGGCACCGGTTCTGGGATTGCGCGCTTCCCTGGCAGCGCGTTTGGTTACCTTAAAGCTGCCAAACCCGACCAGGTTTACCGAACCGCCTTTCTTCAGTTCCTTGGTAACCGCTTCAACAAAGCTGGTCAAGAAACTTTCCGCATCTTTTTTAGTCAACCCGGTTTTCTGCGCAAGCGCGTCGATCAGTTCCTTACGATTCATTTTTAAACCTCCTGTTAGTGTTATACCTATTTGAATTTAGCAGGCGCATGAATATCTTAAATATAAACAATAATGTCAAGAGAAATTATTGAATTAAGCACGATTTGAAGCCATTTTGGGCGGGTTGTAAAAAGGAAAACTGGCTGGCGAGAGGGTTTGGGAACAGAAGCGGGTGAGGTAAACAGATGCAAGGAGAAGCGGAAAATACAGCCGATCAATTTTTCCTGGAACGGACTTTTTTCAAGAAATCACGCCATTCGTTGCTCTCCAGCATCCGTTCGGCAATTTCTTCCAGGACTTCGTCCTTATCATAAAACTTTTCCTTAATCCGCTGTATGATAAGCTCTACCTTCTCCGGCGACAAAGAAGAATCGGGGTAGATGGGGTTCAGGGGTTTCTCTGTTTTCACCGAATTGCTCTTTCCCGGGGTTTCGTCTTTAGGTAAACGTTTAGCCATTTCTATCCTATCTGCAGTGACGTCATATCCTGGATTATCAACCGAGTTAAGCTTCATTGCGGCGTTGATCCGGATGATGACCCTTGAACGCACATTTACTCATAGCTTTTTTCATCAGCGACTTACAACTTTAGATATTTCAATATTATTTATCACGTCTCGTTTTGTTTTATCTATAATATCGAATACTTCAAGATTCACTTTAGTCAATTTTTTTTAAATGTGCTCCCGGTCGCATTTCCGGGGTGGTACGGGTTTCAAGAACCCGAGCAGCAGGTTAAGGGGGGAAGATTCGGAATTTTTTTGAAAAGAATTAGCAAGAAAAAATCTAATGCAGGAGGCAGGGAGACGGTCGCCTGATCCGATGATGGGAAATCAACAGGAAGAATGGAGGGCTATGGCAGGGTAACAAAACCGAAAGTTTTCAGAATGCCGGGCGGCCAAAACCGCTGCCGGCGCTTACCGGAAAGGGCGGCGGAAGATCAGAAAGGGTCGGGGGTAATCCGGTGCAGTTGTTCTTTGCGGGGGTGGAGGCGAAGCACTTTCGAGAAGACCGTGTTTAACATCATGTGAACCTCTTCGACGTCTTTTTGCAGCAGCGCCGCAATCTCCCCGGTGGATAACGATTCGTAAAAACAGAGGCCCGCCAAGATTTGCTCTTCCGGTTCCAACTGTTTTAGCCGGAGCTTCAATTTTTGTATATCAAGACTGATCTCTGGAGCGGGTTTTCGAGACGACATTTCGGAACTCTCCCTTTTAAAATCCTTTTTTATGCCCAAAATTTACCCTGCTTTATAACAACGGCTGGTTAACCGGCAAATTGTCGGATTCCAATATTATTTGTTTCCCTTCCTTGAGGTGATAGTCGATGATAATCGGGCTTTTCAAATTGATGGTGGCCGTTCCCAGCTCATTTTTCAGGTTGACGACGCAGAGAATGTCGAGCATTTCAGCCGCCGAAAATAGCCGCCGGAGCAATTCCGCGGGCAGTTCTTTGCCAAAATCGGCATGGATCGTAAAAGGATTCAGTACCGGCAACGTCGCATTACGGTCGTCCAGGGACACCAACCCGCGAAAAGGTTTATAGTCTTCTTTGTCAACGATCACGAACCGCCGGCAATCTTCAAAACCGATTGCTCCTTTCGGAAAATAAATCAAGGCATCTTCTGAAAATTCTATTTCCCCAAACAGGTTCGTAACAAGCTTCATTAAGTTCTCCGGTGTTTATTTTCCTTCAATTTCCGCTTCCAGCAGATGCAATTCTGTCTTCGTTCCCTTCAGTGATTTTTAAAATATGAACCTTTATCCCTCTATATTGTGCTTCTCCGCACGGACTCGAAAAAACTGCTACAACCGCCCCTTTGGCGGGCTGCAAAATGTTTTTTGAGCGGGCATGACATTATTCCCGTAGAGGTATCTCAATTCCCTGGCACGATTGTTTAACTCAGCAAAATATTTAGGTAGGCTTCCTGCCTGGCGTTGTGGTCTAAATGAAGATTCCCTGACCTTGCGGATACCTCCCTTCCCCCCGCCCAGCTCCGAAAAGTGATGGCTTTTACCGGAAAGCCATCCAGGGGTTCCGCAACTCCTGGGAGCAATATCGCCAATCTCGATAGTTCTATTTGAGGTAAAAGTCATAAATTCCCTCGCGCGGGATTTTACAAATGAGCGGGCGCCGGCAGGGCAGTAAAAGGGAAGCACATTGCGAACATCGTTTTCGGGGAATTATCCCCCGGAGGAGGGATCTTCCGCCTCCGACCCGGGCGGGGTGTCATCTTCCGGGTTATTTAGGTAGCCGTGCGGCAGCGCCACTTTTTGCGGAGGGGTGTTCTTCCCGCGCGGTATCCTTAAATTGCCGGGCGGAAAAGGCTCTTGGGCAGGTATATTAGTCAAGATTTGTTCCAGATCTGCCAGCGTTTCGATCTGCAGCAGCAGGGGGCGCAAGCGGGCCTCACTGGCAAATCCCTCGATATACCATCCCGCGTGTTTGCGAAAAGCGAAAATCGCCGGTTTTTCCCCCTGCCACCGGCATAACAACTGCGCGTGTTGGATCATAATTTCGGCAACCTCTCCCAGGGTGTGAGGAGGTTGGGGCTCCCGGCCTTCAAAAACGTCTGCCAGGTCGCGGAACAGCCAGGGGCGCCCCAGGCAGCCCCGTCCTACCACCACCCCGTCGCAAGCGGTAGAACGCATCATTCGCAGGGCGTCCCAGGCTTCCCAAATGTCGCCGTTGCCCAGCACCGGAATGGCGGTTATTGCCTCCTTTAAGCGGGCGATGGCCTCCCAGCAGGCAGCGCCGCTATATAGCTGGGCGGCGGTGCGGGCGTGCAGGGCCACGGCGGCGCAGCCTTCTTCTTCGGCAATTTTCCCCGCGCTGAGGTAGGTGAGGTGCGCCTCGTCGATTCCCATGCGAAATTTCAGGGTTACCGGGATCGCCCCGGCGTTGCGAACCGCGGCCCGCACCAGGTTGCGCAGCAAATTAGGTTTCAAAGGGATGGCCGCCCCGCCGCCTTTGCGGGTCACTTTGCGCACTGGGCAGCCGAAGTTGAGATCGATATGGTCCACCCGTTGCTCCTGCACCAGTTGGGCAACCGCTTCGCCGAGGTAATAGGGATCCACCCCGTAGAGCTGCAAGCTGCGCGGTTCTTCCCCCGGGGCAAATTCGGCCAGTTTTGAGGTGGCGGGATCTCTTTGCGCCAGCAGGCGGGCGGTAATCATCTCGCTGACGTACAACCCGGCCCCGAAGCGGCGGCAAAGGGCGCGGAAAGGCGCGTTGGTGATGCCGGCCATGGGCGCCAGCGCCACCGGCGGCCACACCTTGAGGGGGCCGATGGAAACCGACTTGAATTCCCCGGGGCGAGCCGGGAGAACCCCGCGGTTGGCCGCGCTTCTACAGGCTTCTCGATTCATGGCGGCAATATACGAAATTCCGCGGGCAAAAATCGGGCAGTATGAAATATGGCAGAATAATTGTACGGCAGAATGATTAAAAAATTATTCTGCCAGTCAATCATTCTGCCAGAAAGAACCTTATTCCTGGATTCTTCCAGCTGAATTTTGCATATTTTAGCCCGATTTGACTATGGCTGAAAGCGTTCAAAAGTCTATAACCGTATTTGCAAACGCCAAAACAAGCAAGTAAAAACATAAACGGCCTTTCCCATGAATACAACATCCAAAACCCTGCTTTGCCTGGCGGAGGGATTGCTTCTCCTGGCCGGAATAAGCGGCAGCGCAGGGGCCGACTCACCCCTTACTTCAACCGATTTTTACACGGCCTACCAGGACATTGAAGCGGTGCAGCGTGCCGCGGCGCAAAAAGAAATCGACCCGGAACTCATGGGGTTTTTGTCTTCACCCGCCAACCCCATCGACGTGAAAGCGGCGGTCGTAAACGCGCTTTCCTGGGATATTACCGCGGCGCAAAACGCCAAATCTTACCGCCTGTTCCTTCACGAATTCCACCAGGCCGGCAGCGAGGAGGAGCTTTTCGATAAGCTCAGTGCAGATGAGCTGCTCTGCCTGGGCTACTTAACCGCCCTGGGAAATTACTTTGAGCCGGATAGCGGCCTCCCCTGGCTGCGAGCCGCCCAAAACAAAAATCCCCCCAGCCTTACCGTTTCCCTGCTTTTAGCCCTGGCGGAAGCGCAAATCGCCATGGATACGGACTGGTGCCGGGTCTGGCGGTTGGGCGAGGCGGTTTTCGACGATCCCCGGCTAACGCCGGACATGCGCCCGGAGGCGGTGGGCATCGTTAAAGATTACCTGATCCTTTACAAGGATTATTGCGATCCGGAGACCCTGCCGGGAACGCGCTCGGCGGAGGGGAAAGATCCCTGTGAGAACGCCCAAACCCAGGCGGAATTGAACGAATGCGCGGCCCGGCAATTCCGGGATGCGGATGAAAATTTGGCGCAAATTTATAACGAAATCGCCGCTTCGCTAAGCCCGGAGGCCCTGGAAAGTTTAGAGGCGGAACAGAATACCTGGATGCAGCTCCGGGAAGCGCATTGCGATTCCCGGGCGTCTGAGTACCAAGGCGGCAGCATTTATCCCTTGATTTACTACAACTGCCTGCGCGAGATGGTTGAAAATCGTATCCGGGAATTACGGATGCAGTTCCCGGATTAGACGGCGGGCGGCAGGCCGGGGGTGCATGATAAATTGCATATTTTTAGAATATTGCTCACTGAAGTGAGGCAATCCGAAACGCAATAATTATATATTGACACCAGGGAATGCCGGGGCGTTGAATAAATCGGTCAATTCAATGCGATTTGCCATGCGTCCTCAGGCCGGCCCCCAAGGTATGCCGGATTGTTGAATTTAGACGCTCTACCCTGCGGCCGCGTTGGCGGCGCTTACCCTCTTCAAACCCCGGCTCCTTCATTTTTTCAACAGGGCTTTCAAGGAAAGCAAACCGAAAAGCGGTCCCGCGCCCAATATAAGTAATGCGAATTAAGAGTTGGATTTTTGACGCAGATATACGCTGATTTTTATGACAAATCTATGCAAAAATGGTCAAAAATGGATTCGTTTTCAGCGAAAATCATTAGATTCAGCGTCTTTCAGCGT